>CANFNN010000292.1 GCA_947448095.1 Bacteriovoracaceae bacterium
ATTTTCTTGAAGTGAGTAGCGTTTGGATTCCATTTTGTAGGGAAGAATTCTTCCTAGAAAATACGAGAGAGACAGATAAACATTCATCCCGGCCAATTCACGCGTCGAGGGCTGACGCCCCCAAGTATTTCCCGTCACAAAGGTTCTGACTGGATTATAAAGAAAATAAAGAATCAATAAAACGGGAATGGCCTTAAAAGAGAGCTGTAGTTTCAAGCGTCGAGTAAAATAAAACCCGACGGCAAGAGGCACAAGCGTGAAAAAAAGCGGCAAAAGGATATGATGGATCTCTTCACTTACGACTCCGGTGATTTCCCCGAACTCACTATAAAGAAGAAAAATTTCGTTGGGCAGAATCTGAGTTCCAAAATAGGAAAGATGCGCCATTTGGAAAAAATTTAAAATCAGAAAAAAACTCAAAAAGAAAAATCGAGTTTTGAAGCCGCGGGTTAGGGTAAAGAGTATAAAAAAGCCCAACACCGCGAGATACTTACCTAGCGGAAGCCAGATAATAGGAAAGCCCTTAAGAGCATAAAACCCATATTGCTGGGCCAGGCTCAAGGCCAAAAAAATCAAAGCGAGGTAGAGGTGGTTGCGCAGCTTTTGAAGCATGATCCGTTTTACCCGCGAGTTCTAAGTTCCTTAAAAACTCTTTCTAGGAGAGCTTTACACTGACCTTCGTCAAGTCCATGCAGCATGTGACTAGGAGGAAGTGCTTTAAGACTTTTTTCTGAATGGCTCTTAAAAGAAACCAGACGGTTATTGATGTTGTTTCTTAAAGTACGAAGCTTTTTATCGGTAATTTTTGAGAGGTCTGAATAATCTTTCATTTTCTATTCCTGAATTTAAAACCAACTTTAGGTTTTTTATTATCTTCTTGTCTTTTAGGTTCTTGAGACTGATTGGCAGATCTCACAGGTCTTGGTGCATCAGAACGCTCACTTCGATCAGTACGCTCATTTCGGTCTGGTCGCGGCTTATGTTCAAGGCGTGGGCCTCTTGGCATGGAGCGAGGATCACGGAAAACAGTTTCTCGAGAAGATTTTACCGCAGCTTCTGGAACGCCTACAAAGCTCTCGGCCGGAAGTTTAAGTCCGATTTCTTTTTCAATTCGTTTTAAAGCGTCTCTTTCTGTTTCATCACAAAAAGAAATCGCGTCTCCTTCGGTTCCAGCACGGGCCGTTCGACCAATACGGTGAACGTAACTTTCGGCTTCAACTGGTAGGTCATAGTTCACTACGTGCGAAATACCCTGAACGTCGATTCCTCTTGAGGCCAGATCAGTTGCTATTAAAACTTTAATTTTTCCGGCCTTGAAGTTTTCCAGAGCGAGTTCGCGGGCCGATTGGGATTTATTGCCATGAATGGCAGCACAAGGGATGCGGTGAAAGTTGAGGTAGTCCACAATTTTATTGGCGCCGTGCTTAGTGCGAGTGAAGACTAAAGTTAGCCCAGTGGCTTCTTCGTTAATGATTTTACGAAGAAGTTGGTACTTATCTGCTTTTTTGACATGAATGATTCGTTGATCAATTTTTTCAACCGTAGTTGATGGGGGAGTGACTTCTACTTTTTTAGGCTGATGCAAAAGTTTTGCTGCAAGTGAGGCAATTTCATTTGGCATGGTTGCTGAAAAAAGAAGAGTCTGTCTTTTGGTCGGTAATTTAGGAATGATTTTTCTGATATCGTTAATGAATCCCATATCCAGCATACGGTCAGCTTCATCAAGAACAAAGATTTCCACTTTTCCGAGTCGGCAATGACCCTGATTCATGAGATCCAAAAGTCGTCCCGGAGTTGCCACCAAAATATCCAGACCGTTTCGAAGTGCATTGACCTGAGTTCCCTGGCCAACACCACCAAAGATCACAGCATATTTTAATTTCAGGCCTTCGCCGTATTTTTCTAAGCTCTCTTTAATTTGAGAGGCGAGCTCTCTCGTAGGAGCAAGGATTAGGGCGCGCGGCTCACAAGGCACAAGACTGAAATCACGATTGGCCAGACGCTGAAGCATCGGCAAAGTGAAGGCAGCAGTCTTTCCTGTTCCCGTCTGAGCAATTCCTAAAAGATCAGATCCTTCAAGAAGATGGGGAATGGCCTCGGCCTGAATGGGCGTAGGAGTAAGATATCCGGCTTTCTCTAAGTTAATTAGAAGCTGCTCGTGGAGCTTGAGTTCATTGAATTTTAACATTCGCGCACAATCCATCTTTAGATGCAAATCGTCAATCGAAACTCATTTCATAAGCAATAAAGATCGGGGCATGAGATCCCGAGTCTTATCATTATATCAGGTATTTAGGTACGTTCTCTCGTGTTGAGGCCCCATTGAGTTAGTGCTACATTCTTTTTATGAAAGTTTTAATATCGCGCAAAGATCTCAGAGACACCACCTCTGGAGTGCCCAAAAAAGTTTTGCAGGAGCTGCAATTTTTTAATCACTCTGGTTATGAGCCTTATGCCATTGCTGAAACGATTAATGTTGAAATGGTCAAAGAATTCGGAGGCCATCCGGTCAAAACACTGCGCTGGCCATTTTCTGGTTTTTTTCGGCGCAAGTTCTACCACCTTCAAGTTGAGAGATGGGTTCGAAAAAACAGGCCAAAGCTTGTCATTGGGCATGGGGATATTCTTCATCAAGACGTTTTATTCATTCATAACTGTGTCCATCTGGCGCATGAACTTATTGAAGGAAAACCTCTGCCAAGTGATCATGAGGTGGGAAAAATTCATTCAGCGATTTTTAACCAGGGCACTTATAAGCTTCTCATTTGTAATTCACAAATGATGAAGGATGATCTCGTGAAACGTTTTAAGGTTGATCCCCATAAAGCGGTAGTGATTTATCCCGAAGTGAATCTGGCGAAATTTAAAGTTGAGAATGCGGTCAAAGTCAAACATGACTGGCGTATGAAGTTTGGTTTTTCGGAAGAAGATTTTGTCATTGGGCTTGTGACTTCAGGTAATTTCAAAAAAAGAAATCTCGGTCTATTAATTGAGGCCTATAAAGAAATCGCTAAAACTAATCCTCGAGTGAAATTATTCATTGCAGGGGGAAATATTGATCAGAAATATAAAGATCAGGCACCTAAAGAAGGGGTGGTTTTTGCTCCTCCTATCATTGATGTGAAAAATTACTACTACCTACTGGACGTTTTTGTTCTACCTGCTCATATTGAAGAATTTGGCCGCAGTGTGCTTGAGGCCATGTATTGTGGAGTCCCTGTGATCACTACCCAGTTTGTGGGTGCGAGTGAAATTCTTGAAGAGAGTTCACGCGAATTTATTTTGCAAGAAATCACTCAGGCAAGTCTTGTTTCAAAACTCAATCGCCTGATGGATGAGAGTGTGGCAAAAATCGTATCTCATCAAAATAAGCAGACGGCCCAGACCTATAGCTCAGAGGTTCAGAGTAATGTTTTTGGCCAAACGCTGAAAAAATTTGGAATCATTGAATGAAGATTATTCAAGAGCTGATTCAAACGCATGATCTTTTAGCTCATCCCGAAGGTGGATTTTTCAAAGAGACTTATCGCTCTGAATTTTCAACTGGGATTTTTTATCTTCTCGCTCAAGGACAAAAATCAAGTTTTCACCGAATTAAGTCCGATGAGATGTG
>CANFNN010000293.1 GCA_947448095.1 Bacteriovoracaceae bacterium
CCATCATCAGTTCCGCCCCACCAGTAAGCCGAGCAGGCAAGGTCTTGGGCCAGATCAACCATCCCTAAGTCACTAACAAGTTTTCTAAACTGTGTGTAATCCACTCCACGGCTGACATATTCAGTCGTGTTCATGTCCCCGGCAAAGTAGAAGTCCTGCACACCTGTCTTGGCCTTGAGTTCTTTGATATTCTTCTTAATAATTTCGTACTGCTTATTTCTTTTAGCAACCGATTCAGGCTGAGAGCCTGATTTCAAGTGGGCGGTCATTCCGTAAAATTTTTGTTTGGTGGCCTTGATTTGGAATAGACCAATCGCTAGTGGGCGAGAGCCAGAATTGCAGCCGCCTGCTTGACCTGGGTCAGAAATTGAGAGGTCTTCATTGAAGCTAAGTAAGTCAACAGTTGCTGAATTATAGATAAATCCAAGATGCTGACCATGCTCGCCGCCGCACTCAGATGTTGCGACTTTATAGCCAGGTAATTTGGAAGTGATAAATACTGCGAATTCGGCAGTGTTGTTGATTTCTTCCACGCTTAAGACGTCGGCCTTGAGGTTGATGAGCATATTTGCAAGTTCTGGTTTATTCGTGCGAATGCGGTAGCGCTCATCGTAGTCAAAATTTCTGATGTTATAGGCCCCGATTGTAATAGCTGCTTGGAGAGAATGTGAGGTCACTAAGGCCAGGAGAGTGAGTGCGCATTTCATATGTTCTTCCTTGTCTATGTATAAGATCAGGTTAAGCAAGTTATAAGTATGGCTAATGATTAACGAGGCCGACTCTACCTAATCGGGAGTGTTTTTGACAAGGGAAACTCATGAAATAATTACAGATATGTAGATGGCGACCCGCGTCATGAAACTGTAAGGATTTTCTAGTTTCTGATTTTTGACTTTGGTGGTCAGAAATGGTTCAACTGGCCCAGTTCAAAACCATAAGGGGGAAACATGGCCTTGAATTCTTTTAAAATGATTCTAGTGCTTGGTGTTTTAGCTGTTGGCTCTGCTCAGGCAGATACAAGTGCTGAGACGAATAACGAGTATCTCACGATCAAATCCAAGGAAGTCTCCCGGATCAATGTCGATGCCTTGAACCAAGAAGTCAGAGAAAGGCTTTCATTTTCTGACTTAGAACACATGACCATCGATACACCTACTTCTAGTAAGGGAATGGTTTCTGCTGCCAATGTCGGGCAAGTAATTGCTGTTGCTAAAGACCTCGTGGCCTTGGGAGAGAGCATTTATACTCTAGTGCAAAAAGGAAAGCCTTCGAATAAAACGACCTCAGCTCCTATCAGTGTTATTCCTAAAGAAGGCGGATCTTATATCGATATTTTCGATACTGAGAATTGGTCCATGCCGAGAAAAAATACTTACGAGATCATTTATAAAAACTATTTTGGAATGGAAGTCGTAAAATACCGCTACAGTGTGATCTTCTCTTATGGGGGATCTTATAAAGGTAAGGGGGCTTATTTGACTGCCGCCCAGATTGTTCCTGAATCAATTAATACTTTATATGGGTACACTTTTTCTGCCACCATGAAACTTAACGGGATTACTAATCACGGAACTAAAGACAGTCCTATTGCTGGAGCCATCATGGCGATGGAGTACACAGTGGAAACTGTTCTCCAGGCAAGTTTGGAAACTGATTCTTACCACATCACAGGCCGTGGTGGTTTTAAACAACTTTAAAGATACCCTACAATAATTTTCTTATCAGGTTGGCGCTGAAAAAATTCTTTCAGCGTCAATTTACAAGTTAGCCAGCCGTTTTGAATATCACACTTTTTACACACACCCTCACCACCACAAGATGAAGCAATGGTTACCCCTTTTTTTGTCAAAAAAATGAGGAGATTTTCTTCTAGGTCTCGCTCTTCATAATGAATGAAAAGTGATCTGCCAGAAGCCTTGCCTTTAATTTCTATTTGCACGAATAAGATCCAGGATTGCGATCATCAATAATGAAGCGCCCTCGCGAATTAAAAAAGGTATAGGCCCAAATGTTGCCCAACTTTTCCGCATTATAGATGGGAAGGTTAAGCTTTAATAAATTTTCAATTTGATCCTTACGACTGCGGTGAGATTCTATCGCCAGCCTGACTGGGTCGGATAAAAATAAGTGTCGAGAATGTCTGATCAGTTTGTCCACTTCTGCCGTCGACTTGGCACGGGCCAAACCATAGCGAATTAAATGAAACAAATGTTGCCCTGGATCCCGGCTAAGATTGGAGAAGGTCCATATTCGGTTCTCCTGATTTTCGATCATACAAACGGCCGAACTTCGGACCTTTGATTCTCCAGAAAAAAGAGGGAAGCCATTGATTGGTAAAATATTTTCAATCTTCTGAGAAGTAGAGGCCATAAAAGCAGATGTTTCAGTTGCTAGCCCAAAAATATTGGCCGAAGGGATAGTCTGATCAATCAGGAAAATAGAATTATCGTAAAGATTAAAGTCGTAGTTACAGTTGCCCTTTTGGCCAGATTCAGTCGTAAAACTTGTGAGTGAACTATTCACTATGATTTTTTGTTTTTTCTCTTTTGATCGGTAATATTTAATCACTTCAGAATAACTCAACTTAGGCATTCGCTCATTTTCTTTGAGTACTTCGGTTCCTCGAATAAAGAAGGGGGCCAGAACGGGATGATCTTTGATCTTTGCCTGATTAATGAGAAGAAATATCTCCAGGTTTTTGCCTGACTTTAATTTTTGCGGAAAATGTAGGTCTAACATTGCAGCATAAGATTCGAGCGAAGCTTTTTTCTTATATTTTTTTAGTACCCAATCAAGCCCAAATAATAAGGGGAATTGTTCTTCAGGTGTTTCGGAGAAAAAATCGAGGTAAACACTTTCAGCATTAAGCCTAAGCAGGATTTGAAAGCGCGAGCTAGGGGAGGATTGATCTGGTCTGAGAGACATTTGGATGAGAGTCCACATAACAAACTGATCGACAAAATCGTGGCCAGAATTTTTTTCAATGAAGTTCTGAAACAGAACTTGAGAATTGGCTTCGGTATTTATAAGTTGCAATTTTGGCTTACTAATCACGGGGCAATAGGTGGGTGTCTGAGGAATATTCTTCAGATAATCTTTTTCACTAACCATCGCGGTGTCGATTTTATTAATAAAGAATGAGCAACTTCCAAGAAGAAGAAAAATAGCGAGTTTAAGCATCTTCTTCATCCAGTTCTATGTCAGGCGAGGAGTGAGAGTCACGGAGCTTGAATTTGTCATGCATATCGAGGTTTTCATCAATCTTGGCTATTTTTTTTGAGGGAACTTTCAAAACGGCGAGAACAAACATACCGCTTTCCATTGCCTGAGTCTGTAAATCCACGAGTTCAAAGCCACTTTGTAAGATTCCTTGCATGATTTTATCGAACTCTTTTTCACGATAACCATTTTTTCGATGAGGTGGCGCCGGAATGAAGTAGGTAAAAGTTTTTATTTCTTTTATTTTATTTCCGGACGATTTTGCTCGATTACTGGTCTTCTTCACTCTTCTAATCCTAATGTTTCGATACGTTAATAGACTTAATGCTACTCTTTTCGGATTAGGAAAGGCAAATGGTTGAGTAGCGC
>CANFNN010000294.1 GCA_947448095.1 Bacteriovoracaceae bacterium
AAAAGACTATTGGCCGCATCCGTCCAAAGTTGTTTGTCATCAAAGGTTTTATTCAAACACTTTTGAACATAAAGATTGGTTTCTTTAGGCCAGGCGTTTGAGGCAACTGAAACAAGTCCACTTGCTCCTGCGAGGGCAAAGTCTGGCATCAGAGCATCATCACCACAAAAGACGGCTTTGCCATTTGCAGCTTTTAAGTATTCTTTGAATTTTTCGACTGAACCACTGGCCTCTTTAATTGACCAAAAGTTTTTATGACCAGAAAGCTTGGCCACGGCTTCGGTTGACATCGCCACGGCACTTCTGCCTGGAACGTTATAGAGCATGACTGGTTTAGTTACAGCATCCATCAACGTCTTGAACCAGTTGTATTGACCAACCGGACCAGGCTTGGCGTAGATCGGAGTTACCATGAGATAGGCATTGATCATTTTTGTTTCAAGAAAACTGATCCATTCAAGCGTCTCTTCTAGTTGATGTCCTCCCACTCCCACCATGATAGGAGTCTTAGGATTCATTGAGATCACGTGTTCCACGATTTTCTTTTTTTCAGACAAAGGAAGATTAAGCGCTTCAGCTGTTGAGCCTAAAACAAGAAGACCATTGCCTGCCTCTTCCTGGTCGCGCACGATTGAGCTCAATGCCCGGTAATCCACATGTGATGCTTGATCAAGGGGAGTCACGATAGCAGTCCAAAGGGTGTAGTTTGTTACGTTCATAAGGTCCTCTCTATGATTTCTTGGAAATTATTTAGGCCAAAAGTTTTGTTGTTAGAAAGATATTCGGCCGCCCAAATGGCACCGTCCGCAAAAAGTTTTCGGTCCAGAGCTTCGTGGGTAACAGTGATTTTTTCACTCCCAGTATCAAATTTTAGCTCGTGAAAACCAATTACATCACCCGTTCGCTCAGAAGTGATGGTGCATTTTTCATTCATCCACGCTTCCATACTTAGGGCCGTGCCACTTGGAGCGTCTTTTTTGTGCGTATGGTGGACTTCATGAATATTTGTTGCATGACTAGGAAAAAGGGCTTTGGCCTGGGAGAGTTTATTCAGCATTTGTTTTACGACGGCCACACCCATGGAAAAATTTGAAGCATATATCCAGGAAATCTTTTTCTCTTTAAGAACTTGATCCAAATTAGCAGGCCATTCAAAACCAGTCGAGCCCGTAACGACGGGAAGTTTTGTCTCAATCAACAAAGGGATGAGATTTTTAAAAGCTTCACCCGGTAAAAACGAGATGATGGCATCAAAAGTTTCTAATCTTTCAAAAGTGGGAGGATTCTTTGAGTCAAAGGCTATGATCTGGTGATGCTTATTCAACAAAACCTTGGATCCTGTTTTCCCTTGACCAAGTAAAGCAATTTTCATTTTTTCCCCTCAATCAGATTTCGGTGAAGTTTTTGAATGCAAGACTTTGACTCTTCTTCTTTGACTAAAAAATTGAAATTAAAAGAGCTCGCCCCAAGGCTCATCATGCGAATCGAGGCTTCATCGACTGAGGAAAAAATGCTTTTTGCAAGGTTCGCCTGAGAGAAGATGTCATTTCCAATAAGAGAAATAAGAGAGTAGCCAGTTTCAACGATGACTTTCCCCACAGACTCTAGATCCTGAATGAATTTTTCATTTTCGACTGTGGTTTGATCAACCGTCACGGCAATCGATATTTCCGAGGTGGTTACACAGTCGACTGAAATGCGGTGTTTACCAAATAAACCAAAGATCTCTCCCATAAACCCATAAGCGTTCAGCATGCTCGGATTGGAAATCGTAAGTAATGCTTGGTGAGCGCGTTTGGTAATGGCCCGAACGGCAGGGCGATTTTCTACGTCTTGCTTAATCCATGTTCCGGGAAGATCTTTTTCAAACGTTGAGCCGACAAAAACGGGAATAGATTTTCTGACCGCCGGAGCGATGGTTGCAGGGTGAAGGATTTTTGCCCCATACTGGGCCATCTCTCCTGCTTCTGCGTAACTGATTTCATGAATAATTTTTGCTTCTGGGCAAAGTCTGGGATCGGTGGTGGCGATGCCGGCGACATCGGTCCAAATTTCTAATACCGAGGCACCAAAGCCTTCAGCAAATAATGCGGCCGAATAATCTGAGCCGCCGCGACCAAGAATGGTGGTGTTGCCATCGGCGTCTGAGCCAATAAAGCCCTGAGTGACATAGACCGTATCAGTTTTAAGCTCCTGGCAATTTTTAGCAATTTCAGAAATAAGGGGAGTTGCTTTGCCGAAGTTTGAATCTGTTTTAATCACTTGGCGGGCATCCAAAAGCACTACCGACTTATTGGGGATTTTTGTTTTTAACACTTGTTGGAAAATCAATGACGACATTCTTTCACCAAGGCTTAAAATATGATCATGCGCTTTGGGAGTCAGTTCTTTAAGTAGAGAGATGTTTTGAACTAAAAGATCAAGTTCCGTAAAGTAGCTATGAAGAATGCTCAGACCAGTATGGTTTTGCGGCATCTCATTCATCATGGCCTGGTGGCGCTCTTTGATTCCAAAAACCAGTTTTTCACAGTCCTCCGTTTTACCAGTGGAGGCGAGTTTCGCTACTTGGATGAGTCTATCGGTTGTGCCTGAAGTTGCTGAGAGCACAATGACGGAAGAATTTCTTTCTACGCAAATAGTTGCACTTCTTTCCATGGAGGAAATATCACCCATGGAAGTTCCACCAAATTTTGAAACAATGAAAGATCGATTCATCTCATATCTCCTGTTAGCGTAAAAATTTATTCAGGAGAGTACGGATAGGTGGGCAGTATGGCCTTTGACCTACCCGAAGCACTCCACAGTTTTTCTGTGACAATCACGGAGATTCAACTCCAGGTGACCAACGGATGCGACTCCGTTTCGGCGATTTTTCCCTGACTTGGTTTTTCTGCCAAGCTACCTAAAAATCGCACCTCTTCAGGTTCTTTAAAAATCATATAAAAATAAAATGATTTTTCCAAGTTTACTTTTGAATTCTTTTTGGTGATCGTTTTAGACAGAGGTACATATGAAAAAAGTTGGTTTTATCGGTTGGCGCGGAATGGTGGGTTCGGTTTTAATGGACCGAATGAAAGCGGAAAATGATTTCTCGCAAATGGAATCTTACTTCTTTTCCACTTCCAAGGGGGGCGAATCGGCCCCAGTTGTGACCAATGGCCACGCTACAGTTTTAAGTTCTATCGATTTAAAAGAACTGATGAAAATGGATATTCTTGTCTCTTGTCAGGGAGGGGATTTTACTCAGGAGTTTCACCCAGCACTTCGAAATGCTGGATGGAATGGCTTTTGGGTTGATGCCGCAAGTACTTTGCGCATGAAATCTGACTCGGTGATTATTCTTGATCCCGTTAATCACGGTATCATTCAGGAATCGATAAGTAAGGGAATGAAAGATTTTGTAGGCGGAAATTGTACCGTTTCTCTAATGCTGATTGCGCTTCATGGTTTGTTTCAAGCCGATTTAATTGAGTGGGTGAGTTCCATGACTTATCAAGCCGCGAGTGGTGCGGGTGCCAAGAACATGCTTGAGCTACTGGCCCAGATGGATTCAGTTGGAAAAAAATATACTCAAAATCCTGCTCTAGG
>CANFNN010000295.1 GCA_947448095.1 Bacteriovoracaceae bacterium
CCAAGAACGCTACTGGATTGTAAGAAACTCTTGGGGATCAGACTGGGGAGAAAAAGGTTTCGTCAAAATTTCTTGGGATGATAAATCAGGCATTGGAAATTCAACGATTGGTTTTGATATCTCTACAGAATCAAACACTGTCAGTATCACTTCCCCTTCTGAAAACGATTACGTCTCTGGCGAAATGAAAGTAAAAACTCTTTCTCTGAATAACGAAGATTTCTCTATCAATGTTTCTAAAAACGGAAAAGTCATCCAAACTCTTGCTGACCAGGACGTTTTAAACACTTTGAATATGGAAGATGGAAAGTATGAGCTTGTAGCAACTTCTGCGGCAAATCCTGCGATCAAGTCTCTGGTTCGTGGATTCACGATTTCCAATCACAAGCCAGAAATGTCGATTGATTTTTCGGCCCATGATAACGTGGATCTCTCAGCACCAGTGAAAGGTCGCTTGGAGTTTGATATCAACGTAAAATCTTCACCTGTTCAAATGCAAAAAATTGAGTTCATGGTGACAAAACTTGATGGCACTTTGGTGACAAAAAGAACAACCGATGTGGTCTTGGATAAAATGCTTCTGGGCTTTCGCTTCAACAGCATCCCAGACGGCGAATACATGATTTTCTACAGAGGGTATCTTCCAGCTGAAGGACAAATGTACACAGTGGATTCTCAGAAGATTAAAGTCTTAAACAAAAATAAATAGTCTCGATCCGTCACTGATTTGTGGGCCAGGGATAAAACCCCTGGCCCCTATTTTTAGAATTATTTTAAAGAAACAGTTAACTTATTCACTGAACTCTTACCAATCTTTATAACGATACGTGGACACTCTGACATTGGACGATTGTAGTCATCAAAGAATGTGTCAGCACAGTATTCGTATTTATAAGTTCCAGTTACTTCTTTAATTGAATAAGCAATTTTCGCTTTCATCAGTTTGTATTTTTTGAAGATGTTGTTGCTTTTTAGCACTTCTAGCTCTTCAGCAGAAAATTCACTGAGTTTAAAGTTAGCTTCAATATCGCCACTTTCAAGTTCACCAGCATCAGATTGCTCAAATCTTAGGCTTGCTTGAACCACAGTTTCTTTTTCAAGAATGGTTGAAATTGTTTCAGAAGCGCTCTCAATCACTTGGTAGTCAGGGTTAGCAACCACATTGTAGAGGCTTGCCACTTTTTTTACTTTAAGCCCTACGATGGAAATGTTCTTAACCGATTTTCCTACTTCAAAAGATTTTTGATAGATGTTCGGTTTTACTATTTCTGCATTTGCCACGAGTGACAGAGAAAGAGTAGCGAGTGTTGTTAAAAGATACTTGTTCATGTTTGACTCCATTTTTAGTCTCGGCATTGTTTGTTTCGTTGGATGCTTTATGCTTGAGTCCTTAACATTTATCAACCCCCGGAAATGGACTTAACAGAAGGCCCACACGTCCTTAATAAAGGGATGAAGATTGATGATATTTTTTTCAGGGTTAGGTACGAACAAAGGGGACCTAAGAAAGTTGAATTTGAAGAATGGTGACCAGGACTAAAGCCGAGATTGGGCAGTTTCACTTTCTCTGTAGTATGTATAAATTGATTAATAATTACAGAGATTTAATTTAACTTTCGGTCTTTGTTCGTTGTCTTCTTTCGGGGGGGGGTTAGCGCCTATTTAGCGCCAACCGAGATTCATGAAGCGGAGTTGAGGATTTTAAAAGACATTCCGAAGAATGGTGCCCAGGACTGGACTTGAACCAGCATACTTTTTACAGTGCTACCACCTCAAGGTAGTGCGTCTGCCATTTCGCCACCTGGGCATAAAAACATAGGTGTTTAAGTTAAAGGAATTGCAGTGACTTTGTCCAGATGATTTTATCGTTGGGGAAGTAAATCGTCTAAATCACCAAGGTAGAATTTCAAGCGCCCTAGGCTCTCATTGAGCTGTTTAAGCTGCTTCTCAAGAACATACATTGATTGATCCGGAAATTGGTTCTCGGTGACCACAAGTCCACTGGCCTTCACTACGGGTGCCTCATCTTCTTCCCAGGCCTCAAGTTCCGCTTCTTTCAGAAGCTCTTGAAGTGGATCAGGCATATCCGCTTGAACTGATCCAAACAGCGACAAGATGTTCGTCTTTTCATTCATTCCAGCATTTCCAGCAACGTTCATATCTACCTTTATAATAACTGTTTTGCCCTAAGCAGGTTGGCCAAGTAGTTAAACTCTGGCTTTATTGCATCGCGCTTCTTGGTTATTTAAATTCATTTGAGCGTGAGGTGGGGGAAATAAAGTGGGTGTATGTAAAGCTTATCAACCTGTCATAAATTGGTCAGATGCTCTACCTTTGAGGAGGTTATTTCTACCTAGTGGCAAGCTCCCCCAAGATTCTTTAAAATATTAGTATGAGCAAGCCAAATTGTAGTCAATGTAAGCACTTCTATATCACCTGGGATCCAAAAATTCCAAATGGTTGCAAGCAGTTTGGGATCATGTGCAAGGATCTGCCTTCAAAGATTGTGGCCCAGGCCGGAATGGGTGAATGTAGTGGATTTGAGGCCAAAAAGAGACCTGACCAAAAAAGTGACAAATTAGATTTGAACCGACGAGACCTTTGGTAAAAGCCTCTTTAGGAAGCTTTCACCACTTTTTCTAGCACACAATTCGGCACACCCTTTTCACGACAGAACTTTTCAACCTCTGCCACAGAATGACCTTCGGCCACTTTGGATTTAAAGAACGGTAGCACTTTATTCATTCCCTCTTTAAGAAATTCTTCAAAGGCAAAGCTCACAAGATCTGCCTTGAATCCCTTACTGATTAAAAAGGCTTCCACTTTCTCAGGCCCATGCCCCTTAGAGAGATTGGATTCGTAGGCTTTTTTAATTTTATCCACTACCTCTTGGTCAAACTCAGCGTGAGCACTCATTTGCAAAGCTTTCTCTTCTTTGACTTTAAATTTGGCGAAGAAATCATAACCTTTTAATTGATTATTAAAATTAAGGTAATGAGTCACTTGTTCTCTGTATTCTTGACTGATCTCTAGAGGCTTATTCAGAGAGGCATAAAAGATGCTGTAATAAATCGATTTAAGCCCATTGGCCGCTGCTATCACAAAAGCCGAGATAAATGCAGAAATGAATAAGCAGCAAAAAAGTGGAAAAAGATTCACCACGTGACCAGGCGATAAAGTATGCTCCCAGCTATTTGGAAGAGCAGAATGAAGAAAATATCCAATCCCTCCCCCAACGAGAAATCCCACAAATCCCAATATGGAAATGAGCGAGGTGAATAAACCTCCAAGAATATCCATTCCCAATACCCCTGAGAGTGCAGCAGGAATATTTTCTTTCATGGTTTTAAGCCTGCTCGTTGCCTCAGAGAAGTCGCATTTTTCAACCGTAAGAGTGGGAATCATGAAGTTTTGGAAGATATCCCAAATCCCTTGAAAAAGAGATAAGGCCAAGGCCACTAGCATTTGTTTGATGCCACCGTCTTTAGACTTTTGAGACGAGCTATTCATGATAATCATATCAACGATAGCAATAATGAAAAGCTTACCGTTTAAGCCTTTAATCCTACTCAAA
>CANFNN010000296.1 GCA_947448095.1 Bacteriovoracaceae bacterium
AGTTTAAAGCATCAAGAATATCCTCATTGGTCTTTTTGGCCTCTGAGGATGAAACAGTCTTCTTTACTTCTCTGGCTACATCGCAGGCATTCATCGTTTTCTTCGAACCATTAACATAATAGGTGTACTTTACTGCTGCATTTTTATCGATGAGACGATTCACGTTAGTGAGATTATTACTTCTGATTGACCAAATTAAAGCTGAGTTTCCCTTATCATCCAAATTATTAGGATTCACATTTTCTTTGAGCATCAGCTCTACAAAGTCATCATAACTTTGTTTGACCGCTTCTATCAGTGGAGTAATTTCAGCTCCGCTAGGACCATCTAGATTCGCTCCTAAGCTGATCATTAAATTAGTCATGCTCAAAGCCTTATCATGAGAATGTGACCTCATGATAAGCACAAAAAAGTTAAGATCTTTATAGTCTTGTGCCAGAGCGGGATATTTTGAGAATAACTGGTTAATGCTTATAACATCACCAAGAGTAAGGATATTTCGGACTTCAATCTTGCTAGGAAGACCTACGCTTGTTTGAGTTAAACTTCTTAAAAGATCTAAAACTTTTTTTAGATTGAGAGTCTCAGCGAGCCTTAATGCTGTTTGATCAAGGTTATTGGTAATATCAATATTACTTCTACTGTTGATTAAATAGAGAGCAATTTCTTCGTGTTTATTTAAGATCGCGAGATGAAGGGCGGTATTGCCGTTCAAATCTTTAGTATCCGGCCGAGATCCAAGTGAGATCAAGAGTCTTACTAGATTTTCATGGCCTAACTTAGATGCAACCATGAGCGGGGATTCATTGCGAATATTGGGCTTATAGAGGCTGGCATTGTTTTCAAGCAGTAATTCGACGATCGGATAAAGGTCTTTATTTACCGCGGTGGTGATTAAGGTTTCACCGTCTTCTAAAATGATATTCAAATCGAGCTGAGTTTTAGTTTCAAGAAGCTTTCTTACCTTAACAATATCATTAGCAACAATAGCTTCATAAAGTTCTTTATGTGTCTCTGCAATCATTGCAGCTTCAGAAGCCTGCATGACCTGGTCTGGTACATTCGTTTGTTGGTCTTTGGCCTTCTTCCCGCAGGAAGAAGCTCCTAAGAGCATCGTTACCAAAATAAGTAGAGGGCCCACTTGATACTTCATTTCTTGATTATCGGTCGGGGAGGCTTTGAAGGGGGAGAAAAGGCATAACTCGGGAAATATTTACAGAAGTATTCAAAAAAAAGGGTCCCGAAGGACCCTAATCTATTGAAACTTAATACATGATACTTGGATTACGTTTTGATAATTCGATCATTTTTTGGATCTGTCTGTCCTTGAGTTGATCAAGTCTTAAGAAAAGAATGAAGCCTGCCCCATGGCCTTGATCATCCGAAGAAACTGCTCCCAATAGACCAATGTTCTTTTGATTAATCACGACATTCCAGTATCCACCAAATCCATTTGTGTTCCATCCAAGAGGGATATAGAAACCAAAGAGGCTTTTATGGAAGTAGAAAGACATATCAAGAAGTTCTGTATCAGCACGAAGTGATCCAGTTAGAGTTCCGCCTGGAATTCCTGGTATTGGACGTCCATCAGGTAGAGTGTTGCCGTCGCCGATACCAATATTCATGTTTTTTAAATCTTCTAGATCTAGAAAAAATACCAGTAAAGTTCCACCGTCTTCAAGATTCGGTGATACCTCAAAGTATGAAGCTTTTGTCTTAGGTATAGGAACTTTTGCACCTACGTTCAAGTTGGCCTTGAGTAGTTTTACCGTCACCATAACTTTTCCATCGAGAAGATTGAAAAGTGGACCTTTGACGCCCGGGATTTCTGGGAGTTTAGGTTCTTTTCCACAGCTAGTAGCAAGAACAAGCGCGATTGTCAGAAACATCATCTTGAAACTCATTAGCCATTTTTTCATAAATCTTTCCTTATTGGTAGACTAACTAGAAGTCTAGCTTGGTCAAGATTGTAGCCAAGCTTTTAGTTTATGCAAGATAAGAATAGTTATTTTTCTAAGACAAAGGCATCAATTTTAGTGATAATTTCTCAATGAAATTTGCAGGCAGACTTTCAAAGATGGTTTCTTACCCAGACTTACCAGTAAGGTATCAATTGATGCTTGGCGAGGTGCACTTTGACCTTGCTCCACTGATTGGGAAAGAGGTTCATTTACATTACCTAGGAAAAATTTTCTGTGGGCACTGTGGGAAAAAAACCAAGAAATCTTACAACCAGGGATATTGTTTTCCCTGCACTATGAAACTCGCAGAATGTGACCTGTGCATTATGAAACCCGAGACATGTCATTTTGATAAAGGCACCTGCCGCGAGCCTTCATGGGGCGAAGAACACTGCATGAAGCCTCACGTCGTTTACCTGGCAAATTCTTCCGGTCTTAAAGTCGGAATAACAAGACGAACACAAGTTCCTACAAGATGGATTGATCAAGGTGCCACTCAAGCTCTGCCTATTCTTGAAGTACAAAAGAGACTGACTTCTGGACTCATTGAAGTTCTTTTCAAAAAGCATGTCGCAGATAAAACAGATTGGCGCAAGATGCTTAAAGGTCCTGCTGAAGAGATTAATCTCCTGGAGTGGAAGGAGAAACTTTTAGCACTTGTAAGCGAAGACCTCAAAGGTCATGAATATAAAATTTTAAATGAACCAGAGTATAAATTCAATTTCCCGGTCTCTGTTTATCCGGAGAAAGTGGCATCTATAAATTTAGAAAAAATACCTGAAATAAAATCTAAACTTCTTGGTATTAAAGGCCAGTATTTGATTTTTGAGGCCGGTGTTTTAAATATCAGAGCTCACAGCGGGTATGAAGTTACAATCGAGGAATTACATGCAACTAGCGCAACCTAAAACAATTTATCTTAGAGACTATAAATCATCTCCTTACTTAATCGATTCCATCAGACTTGTGGTGGATATTTTTGAAGGTCACACTCTTGTGACTTCAACGATGAAGATTTTCAAGTCCGATGCATTTAAAAATCAAGCCGCGAGATTAGAATTAAATGGTGAGAATGTTCTGCTTAAATCGATTAAGTTAAACGGCGAAATCTTGTCCTCAGAATTGTTTCAATTATCTGAGGATAAACTAGTTGTTTTGAACGTTGATCATAATGAATTTGTGCTTGAGATTCAAAATGAAATTAATCCCGCAACTAACAAAGCCTGTGAAGGCTTTTATCAATCGGGAGATCAGTACTGCACTCAGTGTGAGCCAGAAGGTTTTCGAAAGATTACGTATTTTATTGATCGCCCTGATGTGATGGCGAAGTTTCAAACCCGTATGACTGGTGACAAAAAGAAATTTCCTTTTCTCCTCTCAAACGGGAATAAACTAGAATCTGGGGATCTACCTGATGGTCGCCATTTTATTGAATGGGAAGATCCTTTTAGAAAACCAAGTTATTTGTTTGCCATGGTAGCGGGGGATTTTGATGTCGCCCGGGATACTTTTGTGACAATGAAAGGGCGAAAGATTGATCTTGAAATTTTCGTTGATAAAGGGAATTTAAAAAAGACTTCCCACGCTATGCACTCTCTCAAAAACTCGATG
>CANFNN010000297.1 GCA_947448095.1 Bacteriovoracaceae bacterium
ATCGCACTCGCCAACCAGTATGAGATCCACCCCTTATTAAAACTAGGTGGCACAATTATTAACGACATTAAATCTGGATTCACCTATTTCATTATGAGAAATACTTTTGATATTGGCTTTAACTCGGAAGCTGAAATCTTTGGCTATTTACCTATGGCCAAGGGAAACGCTATTGAAAATCCGGCGCAAAAGCTCGTCACAACTGATATTGGGATGGCGCTTAGGACCTTTTTCTAGTGAAGATTAAAGAACACTCTCTCTTTGCATTCTACCAAGTAAGTCAGGACAGTCATTTTCTCCATGAGTGGGCACGCCAATTTCTGCTCAACTTCGAAATTCCAGCGCTGCGTTTTTTTTTCCAGCTAGCCTTAAATAACTCACTCAGCCAAATCATTATTCGCCATTCCTTAATTGAGCCACAAGGGTTCAATATCTTTATGAGCGATATTGATTTAACTATTATTGTAAAAAAAAATGACGATATCCCTAAGGCACTCAAGGCATTCTTTGATTTAAAACAGATTTTTCTCAACTTGGGTGAGCCAGAAATATTTACGCAGGAAGAATGGGATCAATGGATGGCTTTGGAAAAACCAGAATTTGCAAAAACCTGGGCGAATCTTTTTCAAGTGAGAAAGATTTTCTGGCAAAAGATGAAACAAGAAAAAAGTTCAAGTTTGTATGAATTGGCAAAGATTCAAAGAGGCTTAGACAAGAGTCACTCGAAACTTCATGCCGCCGGCTCTATGCTTTATATTCAACGCTTGTTTCCGAATGTTCCGAATGCCGAGATTTTTTGCGGAATCGAAATTCCCTATTATTCAAAGTACCTTAATATGTGGGTAGAAGGCTCTCCGGCCTCTCGAACCGATTCTTTAGTTTGTTCGACTAATGATCAAGTCGAAGGTTTAATTCAACTCATACCAGGCCATGAAACGGTTGACCCAAAAATTCAAAGTCATCCGCTCAGAAGATATTTTCTTTTCAGAGAGATTCTTCTTTCTCGCGCGCAACTTCGAATTCAGCAATACTCACATATTGAAAATGAACTCATTTCAGGCTGGATCACAAGACTTGAAAGTGAAATGAATGATCTACCTAATCAAGCTTAATGTATTTGGCCATTTCGGGATATGTTTGTGCAAATGATTCATTTCTCAAGGCATCAAGAGTCTTGGTTCGATATATAAATTGTGGCAAGATATGACTTAAGTCCTGTTGGTTCATGTATTCAATAATGGAATTAAAGATGCTACTGTTTCGAGCTGTTGCATACCAGCCCCAGTCGTTTTTGACTATTTCCATGAGATAAGAGCGAATTTTATCCTCAGCAATTTGTTTTAATTCTTTTGGTAAAATTTGCACTCTTAATTCGATTGGATCAACCATCAGATTTAATTGAAACTGATGCGGTTGAATAATTTTGTCTTCAATCAATTTCTGATGAAACTCTGTCACATAAAGTACGTTCATCGCATTGATGGTGCAATTCACAGTAAAAACAACATGGGGACACTGTTCTTTAACGTATTCAATATTTTCGAGCGTTTCTTCCCATTTCATCCCATGGCGAAAATATTCGCCTCTTTTGCCAAAGTCATCAAGACTCACACCCACATGCACTTGGGGAAACTGGTTCCAGTATTCGCAAATATTTTTATGCTTAAAAGTTAATTTTGAGAGGTTGCTATTATAATCGAGAAAAACATCGGTTTTTTTATGTTGAATTAATTCATCCAACACACGGTAGTGATCCTCCATCATCAGGGGCTCACCCCCAGCAAAATAAGCGACCTCGATCGTATCCATTAAGTCTGTCAATTCTTTCCATAATTCAGGATTTGGTGAAACATTGATGTATTTACTTCGATCCGAATATTTACCATACATCTGCTCATAATCTGAATACCAAGAAGAACTCAACTCTGGTGAGCATCCTCGGCACTTAAAATTACATACATTTGAGAATCTCACATCAAAATAAGCGAGATTAATTTTTTCTAAATAACCATCCTCTCCAGTAAGCGAAATGATCGAATCATAAAGATGACTAAATCTTTGATTCATGGCCTGGCGAAAACTCTCAGATTTTACGCTTTCCACTTCATAACAATGACTACAATTTGTATTTTCTTTGCCCTCAAGCATGTTGAGTCGGAGTTTTTTATACTCTTCGTTGTTCCATATTTCTTTCAGAGAATGAGTTGAGACGTCCCCGATAGGAGCACTATAAGGCCAGGTGCAACAGGGCAGAACTTTGGAACTGGGAAGGATGTGGGTATGAATCCAAGGCAGCATGCAAAAAACTTTGCTGGATTTTAAATGCTCATCAGAACTCATAGTTTTATCACCGATCCAAAACAATTTTAGCTATTAAGCTTTCGCCATAAGCATAAGGGATTTATACCGAGCCTGCAAATAGTAGGTGATGCTTCCCATGACTCTTATCTTATTCGAGCAATATGGCCGGTTCTGAGTTAGAATTGATCTATGTCCAAATTGTTAATTTTCATCCCCTGTTACAGGTGTGAAAATCAGATTGAAAGAGTCATTTATAAGCTAAAGGAATCAAAGATCGAGGCCTCGGTCTTACTTATTGATAATTTAAGTCCTGATCACACGTTAGATAAAGCTCAAGAAGCTCTGGATAAATACCATGTCTCACCAGCAGTGATTCTAAGAAATTCCCAAAATTACAATCTCGGTGGATCCCACAAAGTTGCTTTTAATTATGCGCTTGAACATGACTTCTCTCATGTGATTGTTCTGCATGGGGATGATCAGGCAGATCTAAGTGATCTTATCCCTTTGATTGAGGCAAAGTATCACTTAGAGTATGATTGCCTGCTTGGCTCGCGTTTTCATCCCCGCTCACGTTTGATGGGCTATTCGAAGTTTCGCATTTTCGGCAACAAGATCCTAAACCGTTTTTGCAGTTTAGTTTGCGGCGCAACCATCTCAGATATGGGATCAGGACTAAATATGTATAGCGCCCATTTTTTAAAAGATTCGCGCTACCTCACCTTTCCCAATGATCTTACGTTTAATGTTTCATTGCTATTCCACTCGTATTTATCGCGTTACAAGATTAGTTTTTTTCCTATTTCATGGTGCGAAGAAGACCAGGTGAGTAATGCGAAGATTTTCACGCAAATGAAAATCATTCTGACTACGATCATAAAGGTGCTAGAAAATAAGTCTGCTCTTTATACCGGTCCCTCTCAGCTTTATTCTTCAGAGGTTATTTATAAAAAATAAACTCTTCAGCCGCTATTTTAATGAATTTATCGATCATGGAGATTTTCTTGAAAAAAGATCTATCCATAAGATTAAACTAGAGCAAGAATTTCAATTCCTAAAAAATGTGCCAATTGAAGTTGCTCGTTTTTACCCAGAAGTTCACTCCTTCGTTGAAACCAAAGACTTCAGCAGCTACCTGGTCAGAAAAATACCAGCCACTGATGCCAGCCATTTTATTCTTGATTCCAAAAACCATGACTTAAGCATTAAGAACTTACTCATTAAATTAAATGAGTATTTTTTGATGCTACCGAAGCAGCAAGTC
>CANFNN010000298.1 GCA_947448095.1 Bacteriovoracaceae bacterium
ATTTTTACTTCGGCCTTCAAGTTTGAGATTTGACAGGCTTTTCTTATCAGGACAAAAACGTAAGTAAGAGATAGCGTCTATTAAAATACGATTCTGCTCTTCAGGGGCTTCAAGATTACCTGATCTGCAACCTGCTTCAATATGAATAACCTTTATCTTTAACCTGGCAGCAACTAAAGCTCCACACAAAGCAGAGTTAGTATCGCCTTGAACGACTACATAATCAGGTTTGGCCTGGTTCAAAGTATGATAGAGACCTTTCATGATCAAACTCATCTGATCTGCAAAATTTCCTGATCCAGTCTTAAGCCTCACTTTGGGAGCTTCTAATTTTAATTCTTGAAAAAGTGATGAATCTAACTCTGGATCATAATGTTGACCGCTATGAATAATAGAGTGATCGAAATTCTTGCTTAGTAAATCAAATAGTGGTGACATTTTAATAATTTCTGGTCTCGTACCAATGATGGATATTATTTTCATAGTTCTTTTCCTAAGATCAAGTTGAGAATAATTACTAAATGGGACCTAATAGTTTTTAAAATGTTAATTTTAGAAACTCCAAACTTCCTTACTTTTAAAACAGTAGGTACCTCGACAATTTTATATTGATTATGAATAGCCTTTATAAACATCGCTGCAACGAATGAAAAATCGTTCCGAGGCCCCAGGACGGGTGCCACTAGATCAGTTTTAATAATTCTGACCATTGCTGTATAAGTATGAAACTTTGAGCCTAAAATAATTCGATAAGTAATTGAAAGGATCTTACTGATAAACAAGCGCCATTCAGGCACTCCTTCGACTTGACCTAAGGGATGATAAGGTGAAACAGTAACAAAATCAGCCCCCTCCTCAATCTTTTTTAGCATTTCTAAAATAATGATCGGCTCATAAGTACAATCACTATCAAGAAACGCAATAAAATCACTTTCTAGTGAGGACTGAATCCCTGTTTTTAGTGCCGCTCCTAAGTTTTGATTTCGTTCATGCTTTAGAATTTGGGCAGAAGGAAAAACGCTTAGATTCTTGGTCAGTATTTCATAGGTGGAGTCGGAACTTCCATCATCGACAAAAACAAAGCGGGGTAAATACTTTCCAACAAGCAATTTCTGCAACTCAGAAAGTTTTTCAACTAATTGAGGAATGGATTCTTCTTCATTGTAGCAAGGGATAATGATACTTAAATTTTTCATAAAAGTTCAATTTGCTGCATGGCCAACTCGATCACTTCTTCTCGCAAGTTTTGCTGACAACACTCTCGGAGATATTCTTCCTTGGGGACTGAAAAATCGAGTCTGGTATTGCCACAAGCACATATTTTAGAAACCTGTTTAGCTGGCAAACCATAAACTAGATGAAATGGTAAAACATCAGCCATTAAGACCGAACCAGCGCCAACCAAGGCAAATGCACCAATCGTGATTTCGCTTGATAAAACTGAACCGGCACCAATAGAGCATCCTGGCATAAGATAAGTTTTCGAAAGTTTCCAATGCTTAGAACCTGCCCTTGGATATTTGTCGTTCGTAAAGGTAACGTTTGGACCTACAAAAACCCATTCTTTAATAATCACACCATTGTAAACATTGACTCCATTTTGAATACGACTGCCTGATCCAATTGTCACACCCTGATCAATGAATACTCCTTTTCCTAGAGAAACATTTTTTCCAAGTGAACAGTCCTGTCTGACGTGGCAATGATGCCAAACAGAAGTTCCCTCACCAATAGTGACATTTTTTTCAATAATCGCGGTGGGATGAATATAAATGCTTTCTTTCATGGGATTCCTTCTTGCTGGCCGTAAGTGCTTAATCCAAGATCTTTGCAAACCTGAATTTTGTCTTTGTGATCAAGGCACAGTTGCTTGATAGATTGAATGATCGTAGTCCCCTGACTTCCAGGTGGGTAGGACTTCTCATCTTTTAATAAAGGTTTAAGAATATTTATACCTAGAAGCATCTGTTCATTAGTTCCCTCAAGAAGTGAACGGCCATAATAGGCTTTATAAATTTCATGATCTCTATAACAGTCTTTGAATACTTCAATTTTCTTTTGGATAGGCAAGGAAGAGCGAGAGATAATATCTAAAAAGGAGAAAAAGACGGCTTTATTACCAATTAGGTCATAATTATTTGCTCCCCAAATAATAAATTCCAGTCCCACCTTTTCATCATATTTAAGTAAATGTGTCCCATACAAAATACTATTAAACGGAGACGGTTCATTTGAATATGAATACCTCCACAAATCAAGGTCTGATCGCCACATCTGGGAAGCACTTATGGTTTTAGTCAATAATAGACTTATGTAAAATAAAAGAGAGGCGAATTTAATTTTTGAGTTGATTTGGAAAGACATATTGAGGAAGTAATAATTAGCGGAAACAATAACGCAAATGAGAGGCAGGTAAAGATAAGTATCATTAGTGAACGCAATGTAAGTTGGAATATGCACAACAGCAGCTAGTCCAATCCATAAAAAAGGATCTAGTCTGTTTTTCGACTTATAAATAAAGAACAGACACAAAATCAAAAGCGGAATGCCTAATAGATTTAGAATGCTTCCCTGGTAATAGTCTCCCGAGATTGAAATGGGCAAAATGACTTGCGAAACGGAACGCCCCACCGAGAGGACGTATCTTGAAATATTCTCATACCAATGAAAGTGCTTGTAGGTCACATTTCCCATCTCAAGGAAAAAAGTTTTAAGTACTCCTAGAAACAAGACCACCAAACCGATAAATGACAGGACTAATGACCGCACTTTATCTAGTTTGATTTTTTTGCAGCGGGCATACAGGAATAACCAGGCAGGAAAGAGGATAAAAATCTGGTGCGAGAGGATCGAAAAAGCGTAACAGAGGATTGAAAAAATAGTTATTTTTCTATGTTTGATAAAACTAAGTAAACAAAGCAAAAGAAACACCAACCCAAGAGAATGCTTGCGCGCTGAGATCCAACCAACCGAGCTAACCATTAAGGGATGGGAAGCAAAAAGAATCCCACTCCAGATGATTTGATTCCTTAAGAATCCGAGAGCGTCGAGTAACTTCATAAAAAGAAAAATGCTAAAAAGAAACAAAACAAAATTAGTAATATGAAAAGTAGAAATCCCTGACCATTCAATCGTTTTAATATTCAAATAAAGTGTCAAATCTCTGATTGGTTGAAAATCTAAAATCGTATTATTTTTTACATCCGTTACGTATTGATTCAAGGTTGAAATTGATTTCAACGGATAAACCAACAAGACATCATCGCGGCCTAGGATTGGATCTTTTTGCAGATAATTAAAATATAAAACCGAATAAAAAACACCGAAAACAAGGCAAACGAATAGATATAAAAAGCTAGAATGAATTTTCGATAATTTCATAATTTGATTATGAATTAAAAATTAAAGCAAAACAATTCCCTTTTGAATCCAATTTTATTCATCGGATAAACTTGTGATGCTATTCGTTCCCACCCGCTGACATAAAGATAGGCAAATACATTGCTATCAATACGAACCCAATA
>CANFNN010000299.1 GCA_947448095.1 Bacteriovoracaceae bacterium
TCATTTCAAGACTTGAAACAGATTACGAATCAAAAAAAGCTTATTTGAATTCATTTTCTAAGTGGATCTGGCAATCCATTCTGGCCGAACTGAACCACCGGAAAGCTTCAGGGCTGATTACTGCCTCAAGCTTTAATCCTTCTTTATTTTCAGGTTTAAAGCGCACTGAGGCCTTAAGGTTTGAGCGCTACTTGCGCTACCTTTATCCATGGATTGATAAAATGGATAGCCTGGATGCTGCAAAATTTAATCAACTTGCTAAGGATGTTTCCTGGTCAATCCTTGAAAGAATCAACGACCGCTCTATTCTTTTTAAACGGTATGCATCGACTGCCGCGGGTGACACTCAGGTTACCATTATTAATATTCCTCAAAAACTCATCGACCTGAAGCCTGAAGATATTAAGAGCATGCAAAATGATAAAATGCCTCAGTCTCTGGCCGAGCAGTCTAAGGCAGAAAAGGCCACGGCAACTGAGCAAATTGAGAAAGTCACACCGCTAGATATGAGTACTATGAGTGATGATCTGGCCACGGAACTTGAAAATAAGACCCAAGAGCAATCAAAAGCGCCATAACGCTCTGCCTAATCAGTACCTTTTTTGGGCCACTTTTTGTATACTCTCACTGCTTTCATTCCATCAAAAGGACACTCATGGCCCTCTCTAAATCCCCCTACAAAGGTACGAGAGATTTTTTTCCCGAACAGATGCGGCTGAGAAATTATATTTTTTCAAAAATGGCAGAAGTGTCTGAACTGTTTGCTTATGAGCCTTATGATGGGCCGATGCTTGAGGAGCTGGATCTTTACCGTGCCAAATCTGGTGAAGAACTTATCAATGACCAAGTTTATAACTTCATTGACCGAGGCGACCGGGAAGTGGCGATTCGTCCCGAGATGACTCCGACTGTGGCCCGCATGGTGGCACAGATTCACCGTGAAGTGGCCAAGCCCCTTCGCTGGTATGCCATTCCTAACCTAATGAGATATGAAAAACCGCAGAAAGGAAGACTCCGAGAATTTTGGCAATACAATGCTGACATCTTTGGTGCTCCGGAAGGACTTGGCGACGTCGAGATCATCCAACTCGCAGTAGAAATCATGAAGTCTTTTGGCGCCAACAATGAGCATTTTGAAATTCTCATCAACAGCCGCAAGCTTGTTGATTATGTATTCACTGGACCCATTCATCTTGAACACGAGATGACGAAGAAGCTTTATAAGTTAATTGATAAAAAAAATAAAATGCCGGCGGATAAGTTTTCGGCCGAAGTTTCTGAAATTACCAATGATCCGATCAAAACTATTATTTTTGAAAAGTACGTGGCCTTAAGTTCGATGAAAGACATAGAAATCTTTTTTGAAGAAACGCTTGAAGGTACGCATGGTGAAGAAATTTTCAATAAGAACGTAAAACCTCTTATGACTCTATTTTCACAGCTCGAAGCTTTGGGTCTAAAAGATTACATCAAGTTTGATCCTTCGATTGTTCGGGGGCTCGATTATTATACTGATGTTGTTTTTGAAATATTTGATAAACACCCCGAAAATCGCCGCGCCATCGCTGGCGGTGGAGCTTATGCCAATCTTCTTGCCATTTTTGGGGAGCAACCTCTAGGTGGGATTGGTTTTGGAATGGGTGAAGTTCCATTAACAGAATTTTTAAAAACCCATGCTCTTCTGCCTGATACTTCTAAGCAAAACATTGATCTCTTAATAGCCTACTCAGATAACGAATCAGAAAGTACGGCGATGGAGCTCGCTCAAACGCTAAGAAATCATAAAATCAAGGTGGAGCTCTATTTTGGGGAAGCGAAAACTAAAAAGATTTTTTCCTACACTGATAAAAAGCAGCCGCATTTCGCGCTCATTCTCACCAAAGAAGAAATCTCCTCAACCGAGGTTGTCCTTCGCAATTTAAAAACTAAAGAACTCCACAAAGTGAAACTGATAGATGTGGATAAGATGATTGAAATGATCAAAGGGTCAAGATAATGGAAATTGAAAACAACCTCCCTAAAACATTTAGCCCTGAAGGTATTGAAGATAAGTGGTACCAGAAATGGATGGAGACAAAATCTTTTAAGCCTAAAAAAGGGAAGCAAAACGAAACGTTTACTGTCCTTATGCCACCTCCAAACGTGACTGGTAAGCTACACATGGGTCACGCTCTCGATGCTACGACTCAAGATACGCTCATTCGTTTTAAAAGAATGAAGGGATTTGAAACTCTTTGGATTCCTGGAACCGATCACGCAGGAATTTCAACTCAGTCAGTGGTTGAAAAATTAATCTGGAAACAAGAAAAGAAAAATCGCCACGACCTGGGTCGTGAAGAATTCACTAAGCGCGTTTGGGCCTGGAAAGAAGAATACGGTAGTGAAATTGTTTCTCAACAAAAGAAGATGGGAGTCTCATGTGACTGGGACTATTCCACTTTCACGCTTGATGAAATTCCGAATAAGGCCGTTAAAAAATTCTTTGTGGATTTATTTAATGAAGGCCTCATTTATCAATCAGACCGATTGGTTAACTGGGATCCTTCACTTCAATCCGCCATCTCAGACGCTGAAGTGGAGCACAAAGAAGTCAAAGGCTTCTTCTATTACTTAAAATATAAAGTAAAAGAAGATCCTAATATGGAACTGATTATTGCGACGACCAGACCTGAAACGATTTTTGCTGATACAGCTGTTGCCGTGAATCCTAACGATGAACGATTTAAAGACTTAATTGGAAAGACTGCGATTATTCCGATTTGCAACCGCGAAATTCCCATTATTGGAGATGAGCACGTTGATATTGAAAAAGGTACGGGTTGCCTCAAAGTAACTCCAGGTCATGACTTTAATGACTTTGAGATCGGAAAACGTAATGACCTTCCTATCATCAATATCCTGAACCTCGACGGAACTTATAATACTAATGCTCCTGAGATCGAAGGCCTTAAAACCAAAGATGCCAGAAAAAAAGTCGAAGAAATTTTACTTGAACTCGGTGAGCTGATTGAAAAGAAAGATCACGTGCATCCGGTTGGCCATGGTGAGCGCTCGGATGAAATTATTGAACCCATGGTTTCAAAACAATGGTTCGTAAATACAACTGCTATGTCAGAAACTGCTGTGAAAGCTGTGGAAGACGGCGAGATGACTTTTTTCCCGAAAGGCTGGGAGAATACTTATTTTTCTTGGCTCAGAAATCCTAAAGACTGGTGTATTTCAAGACAACTTTGGTGGGGTCATCAAATCCCGGTTTATTATTGCCGTGATTGTAAGGCCCAGTGGGCAGCAGAAGAAACTCCTGAAGCTTGTGTTGAGTGTAAAAAAACTGATGTCTTCCAAGATCCAGACGTTCTCGATACGTGGTTTTCATCAGGACTTTGGCCTCTCTCGACACTAGGATGGCCTGATGCCAATGCCATGAAAGAAAAAGGCTTTGATAGGTTCTACCCAAATACGACTCTGATCACCGGACATGACATTATCTTTTTTTGGGTTGCCCGAATGATGATGATGGGA
>CANFNN010000300.1 GCA_947448095.1 Bacteriovoracaceae bacterium
AAAATGAACGTGAAGCAATCAAGATTGTTGAAAATCGTATTAATGAAAGAAAAGCTATGGCCAGCGCTTCTGTTGAAGTGAAAAAAGTTAGCCTTGAAGATTTTTTTGCTTCAGCTCAGAATAATTCTGAAGTTGAGAAAAAAGTTCTTAAACTTATCGTTCGCTCTGATGTTCAAGGATCTTTCGAAGCTATCCGTACAGCTGTTCAACAGCTTGGAAATAGTGAAGTTTCAGTTGAAGTTATCGCTGGTGGAGTGGGAGCAATTACAGATAACGATGTAAACCTTGCTGCCTCTACTAAAGCGATTATTATGGGCTTTAACATGAGACCGGTAACAACTGCTCGTCGTATCGCTGAAGAAAAAGGTGTTGATATCAAGACCTATTCTATCATTTATGAACTCATTAATGATGTCACGATGGCGCTTGAAGGTATGTTGGCTCCTGAGAGAATTGAGAAATATATCGGACGTGCACAAGTTAAAGAAACGTTCTCTATTCCTAAAATTGGAACCATTGCTGGTACTTCAGTTATTGATGGAAAAATTGAACGTGGATGTAATATTCGTCTTCTTCGTGATGGAAAAATCATCTACGATGGCCGCTTAACAACTCTCAAACGCTTCAAAGATGAAGTGAAAGAAGTTAAGAATGGTTACGAATGTGGTATGTCGCTTGAAAACTTCAACGATATTAAGCAAGAAGATCTTATTGAAGCCTACATTATGGAAGAGCGGAAACGAACACTCGTTTCTGACCTTACTCTCTAAGGATCAACTGTGGCTGCCGGACGTGGTAATAAATTTTCGAAACTAAAATATGAAGAGCGGGTTCGCGATGAGATTAATCTCGCCCTGAGAAGGGAATTCGCGGATCCTCGCCTCATGAACGTTTCTATCACCCATGTCGAACTGACTCAGGACTACTCACACGCTAAAGTTTATTGGGACACTTTTAATTCAGCGACTCGCGGAGACGCCAAAGAAGCGATTGAAAGCACTGCCAGCCGTATGCGATCACTTCTTGCTTCTAAAATGGAAGTGAAGCACACGCCTCAAATTCACTACCACTATAATTCCCAATATGAAGATGAGTCGAAAATTACACAGCTTCTGAAAGACGACGACTCCTCAAATGGCGAAGAATAAAAGTCTTTCTCAGTTTCCACCCTTAGTATTTAATATTTTTAAGCCGGCCAGGATGACCTCTTATGATGTGATAAGACACTTCAAACGGCACCTGCCTAAGGGATATGGGAAGATAGGCCATTTCGGAACTCTCGATCCCTTCGCCTCTGGTGTCCTCATGATTGGCATTGGTGGAGCGGCCAGACTCAATGAATACATACATGATTTGCTTCCCAAAACTTATCTCGCAGTAGGAAAGCTGGGAATTGAAACTCCTACCGGCGACTATGAATCCGAGATTATTCAAAGAGATGATTCCGTCTATCTTAAGCGAGAAATCGCTAAGTTCTCGGCCGAATTTATTGAAGAACGGTTAAGAGAAAAATTCCTAGGTGAATATTGGCAGGCTCCGCATAAGTACTCAGCGAGTAAATTTATGGGCCGTAATATGCATGAATGGGCGAGAGAGGGTGTAGAAGTCAAAAAGGAACCTGTCCTTAGGCATGTCTATGACATCCGTGTGGTTAAATACAAATTCCCTTATTTGTCTGTAAGAGTAACCGTTAGTTCGGGAACTTATGTCCGCACACTTTTTAATCATATGAGTAACGAACTTGGTACCATTGGTTCTCTGGTTGCCCTCGTACGAGAAAAAATTGGTTTTGCGACGACAAAGAATGCTATTAAAAAGAAAGACTGGCCTCTCGAGAGGGAGTTCCCTGTTCTTGAAAAAGGGATTCCTATTGATGAACTTTTGCCCTTTGACCGCGTTCAATTAAGCGAATCACAAACGACAGCTTTCAAGTGTGGTGCGTTTCTTAAGCTTGATCAGGTGACAATTACCAAAAGAAATTTTTCAGATGAATACGTCTGGATGAACGACGACAAAAATCAACTCTTCGGACTTGGGCACAGAGAAGTTCCGCTTGAGCTAAGACCTAAGATAAAGTTTCATTTAGGGGAGCTAGACGAGACTTAATATCGTCATGGCCCTCAATTACTTTCCCCCAAATGGCCCGACAGAATTCATCAGAGTTTTTATAATCCTGAGGGAGGATTTCCTTATGGACAATAATTCCCAGGTGGCGCCCCGGTTGAATCAGACCTCTGCTCGAAAGTACTCCTCTGGTTCCATAGATACTTGTGGGAATTACGGGAATCTTTTCATTAAAAGCAAAAACTAAAAGTGTTCGTTTAATTTTATCGTAATGTTTGGGAAGTGCATCTTTAGAGCGTGTCCCCTCTGGATAAACGAGGAGTCCTATTTTATTTTTTGTCATGCGATCTTTGGCCTGATCCAAAACTTTTTTTCGAGAGGTAACCTTGCTGCGAGACACAGGCATGGCCCCACTGAACCAGGCAAGCCAGCCTAGGATGGGGATGTAGAGAACCTCTTTTTTCATGATGGTGGGTGCCTGATACATCGTCATCAGAAAGGGGATGTCGACAAAACTTTGATGATTGCAGACGTAGAGACCATAGGGAGGTGTTCCCTTAAATGCTTCTGCGCGAAGGTCTTCTTGGATATCCAGGTGAGCGTGGCAGCCATAGCGAAGCAGCAACTTTGAGCAAAAACTCCAAACCGGGCAAACAATCTTTAGACGTCTGGTCAGTGAAAATGGCACGGCCAATAAGCACGCAGGCAAAAGAGCGAAAAAAAGCAGGAAAATGCACAATAAAATAGCTTTTATTTGGATGAGGATGGTCATAGGTGACCATTGTACTTGCAAATCTAATGGCCTAGCAAGGAACGGACCTATCTTTTTGTTCTAATTTTCCACCATTTAAGCTATTATTGAGAGAAATTAAGGGCCTTTTTTGAGGAGCATATTGTGTCAACCAGTCTCATCGCAATGGGTGTAGCTGCCTTCATGGTAATCAACTTAGTCGTAGGACTTGCTGCGCTCAGTTTGTTATTTGGAACGTTTGAAACCCTTTTTGGAAAGCCAAAAATTACTCTATTGAGAGCTTCTAAGAGCGGAAACATTTTTGCTTTTGGTTTTAAATGGAATTCGGCTAAAGAACCTGCGGCGCTAGATACCATCAGACTTCGTTTATTCAATCCATTTGGATCTCCTACTCAAGTTGAAGTCAGTAAACCTTTTGAAGCCAAAAAATCTAGTTTTGCTGTTGAAGTAGACATGGGGCCAGGCTTCATCGAGCTTCTTGGCGCTAAAGGCTTTGATATGGCGACTCTGCAAATTGAAGTTGTTTCGTCTAAGGACGGAGTGGTTTTTCAATTTGATATGAAAGGGTCTAAGTTTAAGAAATTAGTTTTTGATGCTAACCAAACTCTTGCAGAGTACGTTGCTCAGAAACATTTAGATGTGAAAAAGAATTCAAAGTCTCCAATCGATATACCAATGAGAAGTTTCATCGCTG
>CANFNN010000301.1 GCA_947448095.1 Bacteriovoracaceae bacterium
CATATTCCAAACGGAACTGCACATTGAAACAAGCTTTTGCGCTAAATCAATAGGAAAGGCCTCTCCGCCACATAAAGCCTTAAAGCCTGGATCACCATTCCAGCCTGCTGCAATCAATAGTCTCCATGTTGAAGGAGTCGCTTGCATCACATTTATTTGATGATTTTGGATAATATCTCGCAGTGCTTTTCCATCCATTACGTCAAAGCTAGAAGCTAAGAAGAGACTTGCTCCCTTGGTTAGCGGGAGAAAGATTTCCAAAGTTGCAATATCAAAACTTAGTGTTGTGACGGCAAGAAGCTTATCTGATTCTGTTAGACCTGGCTCTTTTGCCATTGAAACTAAGAAATTTGCCAAGGCACCGTGAGAAACTTCAACACCTTTGGGATTTCCCGTACTTCCAGAAGTATAAATGACATACATGGTATCATTCGGTTGAGAAGAGACTTGAGGGGCATCAGTGGAGACTCCTACATCATTAATCAGGTCATCGATAAGAGAAATATTTTGAAACCGAGAAAAGCGCTTAACTAATGCAGTTTCTAAGATCAATTTACGTGGATTAGAGCTCTCAATCATGTAATCAAGACGATCCTGAGGAAACGCCGGATCAAGTGGAACATAACCAGCGCCGGACTTCATAATTCCCAAGAGAGCGATCATCATTTTCAGATCCCGAGTCAATGAAACACCAACTAGATCCCCTCTTCCGATGCCTTCTTTGATTAAACATTGGGCAACTCTGTTTGAATGAAGATCAAGCTCCTGATAGGTAAATGATCCTGACGAGTTTTCAATCGCCAGATGAGCAGGGTACTTTTTTGCGATCAATTGAAAACTATTATGAAAGCAAGTCAGATGAGTAGTATCGACAGAGGTATTGTTCCAATCCTCTAATACTATCTTTAATTGAGGGGGTGGCAAGAGAGAGCGCTTAATAAGAGGAACTTGAATATGAGAAGTAAGAGATCCTAAAAGATTAAGAAAGCAGTCACTCAAACGACTAATAGAGATCTCATGAAAGAGATCTTTTCGGTACTCAAAAGCTCCCTCTATTTTATTATCACTTGCCTTAATCCATAGATCGAGGTCGGTGTGAGTTGAAGCCTTATCAATATTAATTTGAGTGTAAGGGTGACCATTTATCACAGCTTGGCGATTACTTACGTCCTGATATGAAAAGAATGTTTGAAAAACGGGAGTCCTTCCACTGTCACGAGTATAATCGACTGCATTTAAAACCACTTGGAAAGGTATATCCTGATTATCAAACGCTTCAAGGCATGTTTGAGAAACTCTCTTTAGTGATTCTTCAAAAGTATCACGCAGATCTATATGGGTTCTAAGTGCTACAGTATTAACAAAGTATCCTATTACCTGTAGGAACTGAGGATTATTTCTCGCACGTACGGGGGAGCCAACGATAATGTCCTCAAGGTTGCAATAACGGGAGAGCGTGACTTTAAAGGCAGTAAGAATCACGTTATATACTGAACTCCCTTGAGACCTTGCGTAAGCACGAAGATCACTTGCTAGCCTTTCAGGCAATTGGAAGGAAAAAGTCGCACCTTCATGTGAGGCCGCCACTGGACGTTTGAAATCAATGGGAAGCTCTAAGACTGGTAAAGGTAACTGGAGCTTTTGCTTCCAAAACGCAAGCTGAGAATCTAGCCCACCTGTTTCGATAGATTTTTTAAGCCAAAGCGAATAGTCAGTGTAGTTAATTTCAGGATTTTTACTAAAACGAGGAAATTCATTTTTTATAAGCGCCGAATAAACAATGTTCAGCTCCTCAAAAAATATATCAAAACACCATCCATCCCAGATTGAGTGATGAACCATGAAGAAAAAAACAAAATCATTTTCCGCTACCTGATACAGCTTTGCCATAAACAAAGGAGGAACTTCTTTGTTAAAGTTCTTACTCGCTTCATGATTCAGAATAGTAACGAGGTCTTTTTCTTGTACTTTTTGAAGTTCCAGTACCGGAGCGAGCTGGGGATTTTTTTTGTCGAGGACCTTTTGAACGGGAACACCATTTTCAAGAACTATTGCAGTTCTGAGTGCCGAGTGCCGCTGAACAAGATAGTGCAATGTTTTCTCCAGCACTATACGATCAACTGAAAACTTCAATCGAATGCTGGATGGCAAATTGTGCATGACAGTTCCAGGATACATTTCTTCCAAATACCAAACCTGCAGTTGGTTATGTGTAATCGGGAAGGATGATCGTGTGTCTGTGACCACATGAATTTCAGATTTCTTTATCTTTTGATCGTGACTCGACTCTGAGAGTTTAGAAGTTAATTCACCCAAAGTCGGATGTTCAAAAATGTCTCGAATAGAAATATCTCTCTTTAATTCCTCAAGGATGAGAGAAACCACTTCTACCGCCAGAAGTGAATGGCCCCCGATGGCGAAAAAATTATCTGTCGTTTTAATAGATTTTGTATCAAGAACTTTTTCCCAGATTTTATTCAGCTGCGACTCAAGTTCAGGATTAATGATAAGTTCTCGAGGCTGACTGACAGTAGAAGTCGAGAAATCCTGCGAGGTCTTTGGCACGACTAAATGAAAGCTATTAATCGCTTTATCTGAAACCTCGAGGAGTTCATCCAATAAGTTCACATAAATCGAAAACCAATTCTGAATCGTGGAAGCTGTAAAAAGATTTGTATTATACTGACATTCAAGATTTAAAGTATTTCCGCAACTGACAGCATTGATAAAAAGTTCAAAGTTTTCAAAATTTCGTGGAATGACAGAATAGTTCGCCTTCAAACCGTCAAATTTTAATCCCTGGTCAGGTGCCTGTTGGTCAATATTAAATACGACATTGAGAAGGGGGATTTCCGCAGGATCTCGCTTGAGATTTAGATCTTTTAAAAGAGAGCCAAAGGAAAAAAGTTGGTGTTCAAAAGAATCCAACATTTTTGAGCGAACTTCTTTGAGGAAAAACTTAAATTGTTGGTTCGGATCAAGACTTGCTTTAAGCGGAAGTAAATTGACCAAATGACCAATAAGATCATTTTTTCCAGATTCTGATTGAGCAGCAGCGGCCATACCTACGACAAATTCGTTTTCATTCGTAATTTTTGACATGAGAATCTGAAATGAAGCCATTAAGACTGTATAAAGACTGCATCCTTGAGAGGCACCTAACTTCTTCAAGTTCTTAACCGTTAATTCGGATACAGCGAATTCAATACGAGCACTATTATAAGTTCGGTATTTGGGTCTTTGAAAGTCTAAAGGAAATTGATTCGGCTTTATAGGCTGCCTAAACTGTTCAACCCAGTAATGCTTATGAGCAAGATTTAATCCGACATGGGATTCGTTCAATGCATATTCAGAAAATTGGGAAGCTGCTTCAAAGGAAAACGGGACATTTTTTAGAAGGGCTGAATAGATTGTGCTTAATTCAGTTAATAGAACCGCAAAAGACCATCCATCACAAATAATATGATGACCCGTAATGATAAAA
>CANFNN010000302.1 GCA_947448095.1 Bacteriovoracaceae bacterium
AGCATCAAATCCGCCGCTCCAATGCCCATGCGCTGAAAAAATCTCTTGAGTTAAATGGCTTTGATCAAATTGATCTGGCCCACTTAAACGATGATGCCCAAATGGTAGCCGATCATTATATCAAAATGACTTCTGAATATGACGTCATGATTTATTCTGGCGGGGTTTCTAAAGGAAAATTTGATTATCTGCCAAACGTCTGGACGGATCTGGGCGTCACTAAGCATTTTCATGAAGTCGCTCAGCGTCCTGGAAAGCCCTTGTGGTTTGGAACGGATGAGAAAAATAAAACGATTGTGATTGGTCTACCGGGCAATCCCGTTTCTAGTCTTGTTTGCCTGCACCGCTATGTCATCCCTGGCAAAGAGATGTATGCCCGCTTAAGTGAAGAGATTACATTTACTAAAGATCTGACATTCTTTGTGCCGGTTAAAATTCAGTACAAGAGTGACGGCTCAGTTTGGGCGCAGCCCCTTAAGATCAAAAACTCGGGTGAGTTTACAGCTTTAGCTGAAAGTGACGGCTTCATTGAGCTTCCAGCAGAAGAGTCTACTTTCTCCCAAGGCGAAGCTTTTCGTTTTTGGCCATGGAGAAGTGTATGAATCTGATTGATGATCATGGCCGAAGGATTAAAAAACTCAGAGTTTCCTTAACTGATAAGTGCAATTTAAGATGTCATTATTGTATGCCCGTGAATCAGACCTTTATGGATGATTCGAACTATCTTTCCCCAGATGAAATAACTGAGATAGTGGGGGAACTAGTGGGTCTTGGGCTAGAAGAAGTCCGGTTGACGGGTGGAGAGCCACTTATGCGTCGAGGATTTTCTGAGATCGTAGATAAATTAAGTGGTCTTGGACTTAAAAAGCTCGCGCTTACAACCAATGGGATTTATCTCGATAAATACCTAGATGTTTTAAAAGCGGCTCGTGTGTTTCATCTCAATATTAGCCTTGATAGTTTAGATGAAGAAAATTTTAAAAAGATCACTTTCGCGAATCATCTTAAAAAAGTGGTGGCGAATATTAAGCTTGCCCACGAAGCAGGATTCATCGTGCGGGTGAATACCGTGATGATGAAAGGCGTGAATGATCATGAGCTTTTTGATTTTGTAGACTTTGCAAATGACGTGGGTGTTGAGGTTCGGTTTTTGGAACTCATGCGTATTGGATTTGCGTGCTCGGATCAAAAAGATCAATTTCTGTCGGCCAGTGAAATGATGAAGCTATTAAAAACGAAAATGGAATTAAAATCTGTTTCCTCGCCTCATGATTCAACATCGTTTAATTTTCTGACCTCTTCTGGGGCGCAAATTGGTTTTATTGCCTCAGAGTCTCAGCCCTTTTGTGGGCAGTGCTCCCGTTGGAGACTTTCGGCTGATGGGATTCTTCGGGCGTGTTTATTGAAAGATGATGGAAAAAAAATCCAGGCGATGACGAGTGAAAAGAGAATGGAAATGTATCGCGAACTCTTGGGAATGAAACCGGCCATGAGGCCCGTGGAAGTATCCCATCATATGAACGCGATTGGAGGATAGATGCTGACTCACCTTGATAAAAAAAATCAACCAACCATGGTGGATGTGACAGATAAAAAAATCTCTTTAAGAATGGCGCAAGCTGAAACTCACATCCAGCTTCCGCCCGAGATGCGACCCTTTTTTTCAGGTAGTGATTTAGTGCTTAAAAAAGGACCCGTTTTTCAGACTGCCATTATTGCTGGCACCATGGCAGTGAAGAAAACTTATGAGCTGATTCCCTTTTGTCATCAGATTCCGGTCGAGGGGTGTAAGTTTCATATTTCGATGGATGACAATCTTCTTGTAACTATTTCCTGTCGGGTGAAAACCACTTTTAAGACCGGTGTAGAAATGGAAGCTCTTCACGGAGCGAGTGTGGCCGCTTTAACAATTTATGATATGTGTAAGGCGATTTCTCACGAGATGATCATTAAAGAAACGAAACTGACTTATAAAACTGGTGGAAAACATACGCTGCTTGATCGGCCGACTTTTGGACTAGTGCTTACTGGTGGAAAAAGCCAGCGCATGGGTGAGCCTAAGGCGCTGATTGATTATAAAGGCAAAGCGCATGCGGCCCATATTTTTGATGTGCTGGCAAAATATTGTGACCAGGTTTTTCTCTCCGCTCAACCGAACCAGTGGGAAGGTACTGAACTAGAAGCACTTCCTTCGATAAAAGATCAAATGGAAAATGCTGGCCCCCTAGGTGGACTACTGGCCGCCTTTGAGTTTAATCCTGAGGTCAATTGGCTAATTGTCGCTTGTGATCTGATTCATTTTAATGAAAAAACCGTCGAAAAACTTTTGGCCAATTATAATAAAGATGCCATCGCGACTTGTTATAAAAATCAAGACGGGGGATTTCCTGAAGCACTCTGTGCGCTTTACACACCTAGTGCCCAGGCAGTCTTTCTGGATGCCTTTAAAAGTGACATTCGATGTCCCGTAAAAGTTTTAAAAAATACTCTGACTGAAATGATTGATCAGGAAGAGGGGATAAATCTTGCGAATGTGAATACCATGTCAGAGAGGCAACATGCCCACTCTTAAGATTGAATATTTTGCCTCTCTTCGTGAGAAGGCGGGAGTTACTCAGGAGAGTTTCTCGGGAGAGTGCTCTTCATATAAGGATCTTTACGAGAAGCTTTCCACTATTCACGGCTTTGTTCTTACTGCCGATATGATCCAAGTGGCAGTAAACGATGAATTCGCTTCTATGAGTGATCCCGTAATTGATGGCAGTAAAGTTGTTTTCATTCCACCAGTGGCAGGGGGCTGATGTTGTTTTCCATTAGTTCTGAGCCTCTTCAGAGAGATCATTTGCATGCTGCCTTGGCAACTACCAAGGCAGGAGCGATTGTTGTTTTTGAAGGTTGGGTTCGTAATCACAATGAAGGCAAACAAGTTTTAAGTCTTGAATATCAAGTTTACCGTGAACTTGCTCTCAAGGAGGGAGAGAGAATTCTTCTCGAGGCCAAAGAAAAATTTAATCTTCATCACGTTTTAACTTCTCACCGTGAAGGTCATTTGCAATTGGGTGAAATCGCGATCTGGATTGGGGCCACTGCCTCTCACCGAGATGACGCTTTTAAGGCCACTCGCTACATTATCGATGAAATCAAACACCGACTTCCGGTTTGGAAAAAAGAGCACTACGCAACCGTTGATCCGCAGTGGGTTATGTGTCGGCATCATCACCATCACGTCCATTTTCATGAATCTGAGTATTATGCCAAGCAAGCGAATGTCACGAACCAAGAGAAGCTAAAGTCTTCTAAAGTTCTAGTAGTGGGTGCGGGAGGGCTGGGATGTCCGGCCTTAGTGAACCTTGCCACAGCAGGAGTTGGCTTTCTTCGAATTGTCGATTTTGACTCTATCTCCATTTCAAATATTCATCGCCAGTTTCTTTATTCTCCAAATCTTGTGGGAGAGAAGAAAGCCCTGGTCGCGAAATCTCGTAT
>CANFNN010000303.1 GCA_947448095.1 Bacteriovoracaceae bacterium
ATTTTGCTAGGGATCACTATTGGTACTGCAGCCTATGTGGCAATTTCTGGGATGATGCTAGGCTTTCAAACCTACATGCTCGATCAGTTAGTGAATAATGAAGCCCATATCAGAATCTCTTCCCGAGAAGATATTCTCACGGCTGAAGCAATGGATGCATACCCACAGTCCAAGCATGTCTTCTGGTTGATTCCTCCCTCTGGCAGAAAAGATTCCTCCAAAATTGAATACCCGCTTGGTTGGTTTAATAAATTAGATCAAGACTCAGATGTGGCAGCATATTCTCCACAAGTGGTGGCGCAAGTGATTTTCTCTCAGGCCAAAGTCACAAGGGCCGGACGAATCATCGGTTCCCAGTTTGAGCGCCAAGTAAAAGTCACGAATATTCAAAACTACATGAAACAGGGCTCCTTTAAAGACATGGGGAACTCCGGCAATCGACTCATCATTGGTTCTAAATTAATGGAACAACTCGGAACGAGATTATCTGAGACCATTTTGGTTTCTACCGGGAGTGAAAGTCCTCAGCCTTTTAAAATCGTGGGCGCCTTTGAAACGGGCATAAAAAGTATTGATGAGGGCACCGCCTTTATTTCTCTGGTTGATGCGCAAAAACTTCGCGGAACTCCAAGCGAGATCACCGACATTGCGGTGAAATTATTTGATCCTGACTTGGCCCAAACGAAGTCTCTTGATTGGAAACAAACAACTCAAGATAAGGTTCTGGCCTGGCAAGAATCCTCCGCTTCTATTCTTTCCGTTTTTAAGACTCAAGACATCGTCAGAAATTCTATGACGATTGCGATTATTATTGTGGCAGGGTTTGGGATTTATAATATTTTAAGCATTTTAGTGAATCAGAAAAAACGCGATATTGCTATTCTGAGATCCATGGGTTTTACACCTAAAGATGTAGTGCAACTGTTTTTTAATCAAGGACTCATCCTCGGACTGATTGGCGGAATGATTGGTCTCATCTTTGGGGTCATCATTTGTCATTTGATGGCGCAAATTGAAGTCGTTCCCGGAAGAATGAGTGGGCCCGGAAATAAAATGATTATTTCTTTTAGTTATATTATTTATCTCAAAGCCTTTGGAATTGCCATGCTCTCTTCAGTTTTCTCCTCCATCATTCCTGCCCGTGAGGCCGGAAAACTAGAGCCCATGGAAATCATCCGATCGGGCGGACAATAATGATTCAAACTATTAACCTCACAAAAACCTTTCCTAATTCCAAAGCTCCGGTGCTTAAAGGCATTAATTTAAAAATTGAAAATGGTGAGTTTGTTTCTCTTGTTGGCAGATCTGGCTCAGGAAAAAGTACCTTACTTTATATTATCTCGACTCTGGATCGGGCCACATCTGGGGACGTTTTATATGACAACACCAACGTCACGAATATTCCCAAAGAAGATATTTATAAACTAAGAAATAAACAAATTGGATTCGTTTTTCAGTTTCACTATTTGATCCAAGAACTCTCCGCTCTGGAAAATGTGCTTCTTCCGGCCAGAAAGGCAAAAGAACTTGAGGCAAAAAGACCTTTGGCCATGAGTCTACTTAAGGAAGTTGGGCTTGAAGGACTCGAGAATAGATATCCGGCGGAGCTGTCTGGGGGCGAGCAGCAGCGAGTCGCCATTGCCAGAGCGCTGATCATGGAGCCGACTTATCTTTTTGCAGATGAGCCCACCGGAAATCTTGATTCGATTAATGGGCTCAAGATTATTGAGCTGTTTGAAAAGTTTAACCGTGAAAAAGGGACGACCATCATTTACGTGACTCATGATAAGGAATTTGCGGCCAAGGCCAGACGTCAAATCTCTCTAGTCGATGGGACGCTTGTTTAAATTTTTAATATAATTCAAAACACCTTTGGGTCCCGCATTCTCTGGGCCTTCCAAAATAATCCTCGGCTTAAAAGTTAAATCATTAAGACAATGGTGGATATTACTGACGCCGACTGAATTATAAAAACTCTCAAACATACTCTGATCATTGGGAGCATCCCCAAAAAACCAACACTGCTCTTCGGTCAAATCCTTTCGAAATTTTGCCATAAATTTCTTCACACCCAAATACTTAGAAATCTCACCGGCCCAAAAATTGATATGGACATTGGATTTAGAGTAATTAATTTTGTGCAGACTCATGTAGTCTTCGACTTCTTTAATTAACTCAGGCTCCATCAAATGAAATTCTATCGCCCGGTCACTAAGTCTTCCAAAACTATCGGCCGACATCGGAATATTGGGAAAGTGGTTTTTGAGATTCGTGGTAAAAGCATTCAGTCGATCAAGCTCAGATTGTGGAACTAGAGGTTCTTGAACAATTTCACCGTTCTCATCCACATATAAAATCACTCCCCCTCCCTCCATAATGCAAGCACTGAGAGGAAAATGAGTCAGAAAAAAATGCCCCCAGGAAAGTGAGCGGCCAGAGACGATAACTAATTCATTATTATGATTTTTTATCACATCAAGAATATCAAAAAACTCACGAGTCAGTTCTCGGCCTTCTTTTGTGAGTGTTCCATCAAAGTCAGAAAAAAAAATCATATTATTTCCATACCCATGAGAAGAGTACTCCCAGATAATCAGAAGCTGCTCCCAAGTTTTTATTGGCTTCAAATGAGATGAGAAACTTTTCTCCTTCGGCACCAGGAAAAGGCATACTGGCACCTAAGGTAGCAGAAGCGTAGTAGTCGTAGGTATCAGTCGCACTATCAATTTTAATACCGGTAGGAAACGCGAGGTAAGGAAAGAATTCATACCCTTCGATACTAAATCCTTTTCTAATTGTCGGAGCAGCACCCATTAAATTCTGCTTATTGCCTTCAAACTTTTGATACTGATAGTACGGCTTTAAAGAGATGCGTGGCTGATTTCCTTCTTCATGAAGAAGTTCAAAATCCATGCCTCCACCCAGAAAGAGTCCTCGAGAATACTGAGCACTTCCCACCGCAATGTCTAAGCGCTGTCCCGGATTCACTTCCTGAGTATAACGAAGTCCCATGCCCATTTCTTGGCGCTGACTCATATAACCCGTCATTTCGGCCGAGAGGACACGTGCCTCTTCATTCAGAGGATGGGTGGTAATTCCTATAACAGAGGCCTGAGCGTTTAAAGCAGCGAAAACAAGGACAAAAAGAATGTATTTCATAGAGTTTAATTATCAGTGTCATTCGAAAAAAGCGCAATTACTTCAAGGAGTTCCTTAAAAGAAACGCTGCGCAACGCTCGGTTTTAAGTAGGAAATCGTTGACTTTGGTATGGTGTGTCCTATAAATTGGGTTTTCTGAATGGTGGATGTAGTTCAGTTGGTAGAGCGCTAGATTGTGATTCTGGTTGTCGCGGGTTCGAGTCCCGTCATCCACCCCATTCTTTTATTCAAGTGATGATCTCAGCAATGAGTGAATTATACTAAAGCCCAGTTTAACCCACTGGGCTTTTTTTATTTCTGCTGGTTAATC
>CANFNN010000304.1 GCA_947448095.1 Bacteriovoracaceae bacterium
CTCTCCTCTTAAGGAAGCTATATTTTTAATTTTAAGTTTGATCAGACGCATTGGTTACCTTCTGGATCAATTCTTTAAAATCGTTTTTCAAGTCACTTGGAACTTCTGGAGAGTCGGGGTATTTAAATTTATAAAATTCCTGGAACACTTCTAATGGTGAGAGCTCGAATAATCTTTCGTGACGCCGCTCTTTTTTCTCTGCCCCAGAGTAATTGGGAAGATAAGACAATAGTTCCATGTTTTTTTTGGCTATTGTTTCTTTGATTTCATCAATCAGCCCCATTACCGGCTGGACCAAAGTTATTTGAACCTCAAGCATAGGAGTCAGTTCTGTTAGCTCAGTTATTTTACTGACTTTTTCTCTCCAATTTGATTCATCTGCTTTGATAATATGCAAGGCCCTCGAAAGTGGAATATCCAGTTTCGTGATTTTAAATGCTTGGTTTTCGAGCTCTAGATACAGCACTGATTTCGCCATGGTCTCAGTAAAGCGCATGGCAATGGGAGAGCCAGAGTAGTACGCATTTTTAGCGATTTTTTGGGGTTTATGGATATGTCCGAGAGCTACGTAATCAAATTGTTCCAAGAGTTCAGTTGGAATGGAGTCGACCCCCGAGAGAGTGATTACTTGCTCAGAGCCCGCGGCCTCGAAAATTCCTGCTAAGTGATGCAGCATCAGCAGTTGAGGTGCAGATTTCGTCTTGGTTAAATATGTTTTCAGTACACTGAGAGCATCCCCCTCACCATTAGGCAGGAGTTCATAAGATCTGAAAAAGGGAAGAGCACAGATATCAAGACTCTCTCCTTTGATCTCCATTCTGATCCAATGATCCTCTGGTTTTGGGGAGAGTTTTCCCCAGACTTTCACCCTGTGAGGAGCGAGAATTTTTGCAGGAGCTTCAAGCAGTAAACCTGAATCGTGGTTTCCTGCAATGATGAGTGTTTGTGTTTTCGTTTCTGTTGAAACCCGGTGAAGGAATTCATAGAACATTTCTAGCGACTGATGGGGAGGCGTAGGCGTATCAAAGATATCGCCTGCGATGAGAAGAATATCTATCTTTTTTTCAATCAGTGTTTGGATGAGCCACTCTAAAAAGCGAGCATGCTCAACTGATCGATCAAGTTTAAATAGTCTTTTTCCCAGATGCCAATCGGAGGTGTGTAGGATCCTCATAGAAGATTACCTCGGATTACGTGGGCCTCGGTTTTGATTTTGATTATTTCGATTCTGATTATTTCTGTTTTGATTCTGCTGGTTTTGTTGACCTTGTTGAGGTCTTGGTCCGCGGTTATCTTGTCTTTGAGGATTTCTCCCTTGAGACTGATCAGGACGCGCTAAACTCTCATCATCATCATCCAGCATATCATCGGCCGACATAGTGTAGGCGATTTCTTCTTCATCCTCTGGATTGAAAACAAACTTCTTAACCGATCCTTCAGGCTCTTTTAAGTCTGGTAGGTCGTAGCCAAGAGACTTTTCACCAAAGAGAGATTCAAAAATATTGTCAGCAAATTTCTTGCTTGGCTCTTTAAGCGCCTTAACTCCAGCTTCAAACGCCAAGACTTTTTTGGCCTCAGCTTCATCCATCCCAATGACTTTGAACGTTTCATCTGAAACAGATTCAAACTCAAGAGGGAACTTGGCTTCATCTCTAGTAAGAGTGTCTTTATAGAGATCAACTACGTAGCGTTTTCTGATTCCCCGATTGGTCATCATCACAAACTGCTCACTCAATAGGTGAAGCCTGTCGACTCGACCAATTTCACCGGTGTGAGTAGAAATGAAATCGCCTTCTTTAGGAAGACGAGAGCGCTTCTCACGGTAAACTTCATCTTCATATTGCAGACAGCATTTCAGCTGACCACAGACACCATTAAGTTTTGAAAAGTTAAGCGTGAGATCTTGGTTCTTGGCCATTTTGATCCCAGCGTTTCCATATTTTGTGAGAAACGATGAGCAACAAAGCTCGCGTCCACAAGGGCCGAGTCCACCCACTGAGGCAGAACGGTCACGAACAGAAATTTGGCGAAGCTCGATTCTTGTTTTTAATCGACCCACTAGGTCTTTGACGAGGTCACGAAAGTCTACACGGGCCGGAGCAATAAAATAGAAAACAGCTTTTTTACCAAAAGAAGTGAACTCAACGTGAGTTAAGTGCATATCCAATCTGTATTCTTCAATTAAATCATTACAGATATTTTCTGCATTTTTTTGCTGATGATAGGCTTCGCGGTCTTTAACAATATCGTCATCCATCGCAACTTTAGAAATGCTGCGAACAGGGAGCATGCTTTTATTAAAAGGAACATCGTAGGGAAATGAGTTTACGTAACCAACTGCCATCCCGCGGTCACTCATGGCGACAACTTTCTGCCCGTATTCAATGTGACGTCTTCCTAAAAGGAAAGCAAATGAGCGCGAATTCCCTGGAAAGCGAACTCTGACGAATCGAAGGACTTGTCCTTCTTTAAATCTTGAGTCTTCCCGGTTTTCTGCTTCTTGGAATGCTTCTTTTTCGGCATCCGTCTCTGAGGAATAATCTTCAGAGTCTATTCTGTCCGTGGAAGGAGTGGTGTTCTCTTCCTCGTTTATATCTATGGTCATTTGGTCATTGTCAGAGGATTTCCGAGCTATGTCAACGACTTAGTCCCCACTAGAGTCGAGGCATGATGTGGTTTTGAAGATAAGAATAAAACAAGGTCCATTTTGTTGCAGATGGTTGATGAAAGGTTTCCATCTCCTGCAGTGTCTTGAGCCATTCAGTAAGGGATATTTTGCTTTCAACGTGTCCTAATTGCTCTGCTTCCCACTTCACCATTTCATTGGTCCAAAAAAAGACATCATGATTTTGTTTAATGTTCTGATCAAGGAACTGGGCCAGAGATTGAGTTTTAGAATCTTTTAGAAAGAGTTTCCAGTCCTCAAGATCTGTAGGCTTAATTGATACGGGCAGTCTTAAATGCTGAGCTCTCGAATGAATGGTATCTAAAAGTTTTTGGCGCCGCGGATTAAGGAGAAAAATCGTTGAGTTTCCGGTGGGCTCTTCTAGAAGCTTAAGCCACTTATTGGCCACATTGGTAGTAATCCTGTGACCTTCAGTGATAACCGCAAATTTTCGTTTGCCCTGCACTGGTTTGAATTCAAAAAAACGAGCAAAGGTCTCAGATTCTTCAACGGTAAAAGATTTATCTTCTTTGTCCTCAGTCTCTGGAAGGTTGCCTAAAACGTAGACGTCCGGATGGTCCATGAGGTTCACCATCGTCTGCTTGGCGTGTTCTACTTTTTGATAATAGTCCCGAATAAATTTGTGTGTGAATTCCATGAGTGCAGCAAATGACTCATCTTCAGAAGCTGATGATTCAACGATATAAAAATGAGCAAGTTCATTTTTTTCGGCTTTTTTCATCAGGATGTCATAAATATTCATGCCAG
>CANFNN010000305.1 GCA_947448095.1 Bacteriovoracaceae bacterium
AAGGAAGCATTGATCCTTGGATAAAAATTCAAATTAAACAAAACGATAAGATGTGGGAAATTTCCGTCATAGACTCTGGCAAAGGTATACCGAAAGAAGTGGCAAATAAGATGATGCTGCCATTTTACACAACTAAAGCGCCTGGAAAAGGCACAGGCCTGGGGCTCAGCATTTCACATACCATTCTTCAAAATCATAAGGGTCAATTTTGGTATGACTTAAATAATGGAAATACATGTTTTAACTTATCTCTACCGATTTATTTGTCTAATTCAACGACGTAGGCCAACCCGAGCTTCGCAAAATTCACAGAATGCGAAGCCGAATTACCGGATACATCCAACGAATCTTTTGCTGTGTGAATATGGGAGTTCTCTTCTTTGATTCTTGCTTCAGCAGGAAATGAAGCAGGAAAGCCTCTGTAGGTCCAGGAATAACTATCTGAGCAGGCATACCCACAGACATCATAGCGCCAGGGTACTCTCAAATAGGTATCGATTAAGGACCCTAGAAACTTGTTCTGGGCCTGATTTGTAAGATCTTGAATCAAAACCATGGCAAGGTCTCTACTTCCATGAAAATTTGTTCCATCAAACTGAATAACTCCCAAAACATTAACTGCCTGGTCTGCAAAACGACCACTTATGTCCATCGACCCTAAAAGCCCGACTTCCTCAGCAGCATAGGCCATGAACTTTATCGTATTTTTTGGACGAAAATCATTCTGAGCAAGAATCTGAATCACTTCAGTGATCACGCTTATGCCAGAAGCATTATCGTCGGCCCCAGGTGAGTTTGCATTTATTTGATTATCATCTTTATTAATCGAATCGCCATGTCCTCCAACAACAATTACGTCATTAGTAGAGCCTTGAAGAGTTAAGATCACTGATGGCTGCTTGAAAGCTTTATGCTGGAAAAGTTCAACTGTCGCAAAATTTAAGTGCTGGACTAGCTGGGCCCACTTAAGTTGTAAGTCCCGCATCGCTTTAATTCCGGTTTCAGAGAGATAAAAACGCGTTTGATAGGAGGAAAACCAAGCAATATTTGAAAGAAGCCTCGGTTCACTCACTTGCTTTATAAGGGTTTTTACTAAGTCTCTTCGACCAATTGAATAGCTGAGAAAAGCTCCCGAGATAGCGGGAGATGGAGAATCAAAAACTTCCCCCTCAAAAGAGGCAACAAATCCTCCGCATCGGGGAGACTTTCGATGTTGCGCCAATGCGAATTCGCTCAGGTCAGATTGAATGGAGTTTATAGAATGGAATCTATTTGGAGTCGAAGCTGGTCTCGTAATCGTTACAGGCCTAGCAAACAGAGCTTGGGTTGAAAAAAAAAGAATATATAAAAAAAATTTCATCCCTAATTCTTAGTACAACCCAAATAAACAGAGAAGTCCCCAAGCGTTGCTGTTTGATGGATTGGGCCATGCAAAATGCCAAACTTAGTTTATGATTTGGATACAATTTAAAGGAGCTAAAATGAAACTGATATTTTTAATGCTTTTCCCCATTATTGCCTTTGCCAAAGTAAAGACTGAAAAAGTTATTTATGAAAGTAATGGAGTAAAGCTTGAGGGAGTCTTGGCCTACAATGATTCAGTAAAAAAACCAGTCCCTGGTATATTGGTTTTTCACGAATGGATGGGTAACGGTCCTTATACACTAATGCGCGCTAAGGAACTTGCTCAGCTAGGGTACGTCGCCTTTGCGGCCGATGTTTACGGTCAGGGCGTCTATGCAAAAGATATGAAGGAAGCCTCAGAGCTGGCAGGAAAGTACAAAGGTGACCGAAAGCTCATGCGCCAAAGAGCTCAAGCTGCGCTGATGGCACTTCTCTCAAGTAAAAAAGTGAACAAAAATAAAATTGCAGCGATTGGTTACTGCTTTGGTGGAACTGTTGCCTTAGAACTTGCTCGAGATGGAGCACCCCTATCATCAGTTGTAAGTTTTCATGGAGGCCTTTCCACTCCTTTAAAAGCTGAAACAATGACCCCGAAAATACTAATCCTTCACGGTGCTGATGATCCTTATGTTCCAGGGACTGAGGTCGCTGAATTTCAAGAGGAAATGAGAAAAGCTAAAGCTGATTGGCAATTCATATCTTACGGAAATACTGTTCATTCTTTCACAAACCCAGAAGCAGGTTCTGACAATTCAAAGGGTGCTGCCTATAATAAGATTTCGGCCGAGCGAGCTTGGGATCAAATGAAAGCATTTTTTAAAACGACTCTCTAAAAAATAAAGGCCACTCTCGGGTGGCCTTTCTCATTAAAATCTCTGTGCCCCAAAATTTCCATAATAAAATGAATCAATCACTTGTCCTCTAGTCGAGAGTTCATCATGCCCTAGAATTGAATCTGCCTTGTGCATTGAATGAAAAATAATATCTAACCGCTTCTTGCTGTTTTTGGTCATGCGTTTTTTGATGGCATCAATTTCTTTTTGTGAACAATTAGTTCGACTGTATTCTTTGGCCAAAATCTCACTTAGCTTAAGGGTCTCTTGGTTGATTGCTGACATTTTCTCTTGAGTTTTATCATGAAGTGCAATCATTTCATTTTTCTGCTTATCCGATAGGTGAGTGGAACTTTGAATGATCACTCTAACGTCATTTCTCTCCTGTTCCACTGATGAGACACTAGCTGTTTGAGCGATTTCTTTTTCAAGTTTTTTTTCTTGTCTCGAGGAACATCCGATGCTGAATGACACGATAAATAAGAAAAGACACATTTTAGAATAAGACATAATCCACCCTTGAAGTATTTTAAGTAAAATACACTATCCTAAGGGTAAAGATATGATCAGAATCATGATGTTTAGAATTAAGGCTGTTTTGACTCACCATTCTTTCAGAATATGGCAAAAAAAAAGCCACCCGGAAGGTGGCTTCTTAAGACTATTTGCCTTTAGTCTTATTTTTTTCTTTCTTTTTATCTTGTTTTTCTTTTGTTGTAAGTTTTGGTTTGCCCTTAACTTTACCTTTGTCTTGTCCGCCTTCTCCACGAGCCATTTGAATCTCCTTTGAAATTAATATGATCACTAGAATATTTTAACATGGTTTATTAAAATATCAAATCAAAGGAGAATCAGATTTAGTGGGAAGGTAAAACCGAATTGAAATGAAAGACCAAACTTTTTGGACCCTCATTTGTGTCTAAAATTAAAGCTGCCTTCCAGCGCATGTGGGCTTCATCACAAAAAGGGATGTAGAATTCACCTGAGTAGGTGTTATCGGTGGTTTTACTAAGTCTTGGACGAATATAGCCCATGCTGGATTAAACACCCTGGAAGTCAATTTCAAGGGGAATACCAAGTCGAGGATTAGTTGACACATTTACTTTAAAGTTTTTTTCGCTGGTGATTGGATAGGGGCCAATCGAAAACTCTACACCTT
>CANFNN010000306.1 GCA_947448095.1 Bacteriovoracaceae bacterium
CTAAGAGATAAATCGCAGGATTAATATTAGCAATCCACAACCAATTATCGGGAATGAAGTCTTTAGGGTAAAACACGGGGGTTACGTAGAAAAGGAGATTGAGTACAAAACCCATAACAAAGTTAGTGTCTCTGTAAAAAACGTTGATAGTACTTAAAGTCATGCAAAGGGAGAGAGTTCCCACTAGTAGTGGAATCAGAGCAAAGGGCAGCAAAAATAGAGTCGCTAGATCTCTGCCATTCGAAATATAAAAAGGCAGAAGGATTAATATGAAACTGGCGGCGAAGTTGATGAAATTATCAAGCACCTGAGAGGCTAGAATCACCATCGGATTGATTTTAAATGATCGCAGAAGGTGAGACTGAGAGACAAAAATGGGTGTTCCCATTTGGATTGTCGAAGAAAAGAAAATCCAAGGCAGCAGTCCACCTAAGAGAAATAAATGATAATTAGGAACCTGAATTTTCATGAATGTTTTGAAAACTAAACTTTGGACCCCGAACATCATCAGAGGATTGAGTACAACCCAAAGAAAGCCAGCAAATGTTTTGCGGTAACGTGATTTTAATGAGGCAACAGTGAGTTCCCACACTTGCACCCAGAAATGCTTTAATTCCATAACTGGATATTAACATTATTCTGTTAGAAGGTGGCCAAAAAACATGAGATTTAGGCCGGCCACCAAAATAAAATGGTGGCTGACCTTTTTAAATGCAGAGTTATTTTGTAGCGAGAGCTTTTGTAATCAGAGCACTAATCTTTTCAATTCTAAGAACCACTTCCCCGTGTCCAATTACGCCTGTCTCAACTCCAGCAGAGCAGTTGTTGGCAGTTTCGTCACAAAGATTGGCCACTTGGCAGCTATTAGGATTTGAAAGAATGCTTGGACGGTAATCGTTTTTTCCCATGATCAATATCCCTTCGACTTGTCCTGAAACTGCATCAAATACTGCAGAACCAGAATTTCCGTGAAATGTATCTAGAGAAGTCGAAAAACGTGTGGCTTCAGTATTAAGATTAATTTTTCCGTTAGCCGAAATCTTCGTTGGAAGTCCAGTTGGGTGACCAATAATTACTAGAGAAGCTGTATTTGAAATTGTTCCCGAAGTTCTGAGTTTCAAGGGAGCACGACCAACCACTTTACGGTCTAGTCGAATGATTGAAAAATCATAAAGACTATCGCGTTGAACTGTTAAAACTGATTTACAGCTATAGATGTTCGCCGCTGAAATATTTTTTGTTGGATCATAGGTCGCTGACTTCATGTCGTAGTCAAAAACCCAAGCAAAGTCTCTACAGACATTTTCAGGCTTATCAAACGAGTTATAGCAGTGACCGGCCGTTACTAAGGTATCTGGTCCGATTAAAAAGCCTGAACAAATAGGGGCCAGAGGCTGTTGCGAGAATTTTTCAGTTGGACAGACGTTTTCCGCCGCTTCAAGCGAGACAGTATTTTGAAGATCAAAGCTATTGGCCTTCATGCTTGTGACAAACATGTTCTTCTTGATCATTCCCGCAGTCGACTTTGCGAGTGTGAGATGTAGTGCGTTAGTGGTCTGGTAGATGTCTTTTCTGTCATCTTTGCCATAAATAACATTTGTATTAGCTAGGGCCGATTGAGCGGTCATGATAAGTGCGGCAAGTGCTAGAAATTTTTGCATCCCTGGACTCCTAAAGAAGGGTAATTTTCTTGGGCCCTTTATTCCAAAGTAAGAAAAGAAAGGAAACTATTATTTTCTGACAAGAACGGTTTTTTGAAAAGAAAGCGGTGGGGGTATGTAAAAAAGGCCCTCTTTTGGAGGGCCTTTGGGGGAAATTAAGCTTTTTTTGCCCACATATTACAATATGCGAGTTCTTTCACGTATGGATTTGAAGCAGCTTTCATCGCTGACTTCATTGCAGGCAAGGCACACTCACCAGCACCGGCACCAGCAGCAGCGTTTGCTTTGAAGTGCTTACAAGTTGAACATTGTTTACCATTTTTAGCTTGTGGAGAAACTTCTTTGTAACCAAGTTTTCCAACAGCTACGAAAGTTCCACTAGCTAATGCTTCGTTAAAAAGCCCTGTAGCTTTACCAAGAACAGTTGAAACTGCAGCGAAGAGCATTGTTGTTTTTAGAAAATCCCGTCTTTTCATAATTTGACCTTTGTTAAATTTTCGATCCCGAAACTTATAATAAATTTATAAGGATTTTATCACACATTTAAAACGATTTTAAGAGTGAAAATAGAGGAAATTACGAGTTTCATATATCAAACTATTGTTAGGTTTTCTATAGACACTGTTTGGTCAAGAATTTACACTCTAGAAAAGACATTTTTAACTCTTAATTCGAGACGACATGAAAAACAAAAAATCACTTTCTTTTATTGATCTCTTTAGTGGATGCGGTGGTTTATCTCATGGTTTGGAAATGGCAGGTCATCGCTGCTTATTGGGAGTTGATGCCAATAAAGAGGCGATTACTAGTTTTGCAGCTAATCATCACCATTCCGCAGTTTATCTTGGCGACATCAAGCAATTAAAAGAAAAAAAACTTAAAGAGCTTTTGAAAGGCCAGAAAGTCGATATGGTTGTAGGTGGACCTCCTTGTCAGGGTTTTTCAACCGTTGGTCGCGGAGTGGTTGGAGATGACAGGAACCAGCTGTTTAAAGAATTTGTTCGAATCGTTAAAGTGACTCAACCGAAAATTATCCTTTTTGAAAACGTCACTGGTCTAGTGGCAAAAAAGAATCAAGATATTCTCAAGCAGATTTTTCAGTATTTCGAAAAACTAGGCTACAACATGGATGCGCGTGTTTTATCAGCTGAAGAATTTGGCGTGCCTGAAAAAAGACGCAGAACGATTATCATGGGAGTCAAAGACGGGGAGTGTCTTTTTCCGGTTGCGACTCATGGAACAAGAGCGAGCAAAAAAGCTGTCACTGTTAAACAGGCGCTCAAAAATTTAAAATCAAAAGATGGTCGTACCTATAATCACGACATAAAATTGGCCGAAGTCAAAAAAACTGAAGACCGTCAAAGATTGAATTTTATTCCTGCCGGTCGTGGAATTCGTTACCAGGAAGACGAAAAAGAGTTCCTACCTAAAAAATTATGGTTTGGAATCGACTGGAAAAAACTTCGTGAAAATCGATTTCGTCAAACCCGTCTTCAGCGATTACCTTTGGATGAACCTTCTCCGACCATCCTTACTGCCAGAACAAGTTATTATCATCCTATCGAATCAAGATATTTAACTCCTAGGGAAGCAGCGGCTTGCCAGAGTTTTCCAAACGATTTTATTTTTCACGGCTCACAAACAGCGGTATTTCGCCAAATCGGCAATGCTGTTCCTCCTTTATTAGCACGTGCCTTAGGTGAAACAGTCAAAGAGCTTACTTTTA
>CANFNN010000307.1 GCA_947448095.1 Bacteriovoracaceae bacterium
GGATATCTGGGTAGGAGACGGCGATTCACATTTTGAAAGCATAAATTGCAAAAACATTTACCAATTCCCACCTAAAAAGTCTGAGTCTGATCTGACATTGGCGCTGTCTTTTTTTCATCACTCTGGGCCTGTGCTGCTTCATTTCTGGGGATTTCTCGGGGGAAGAAGGGATCATGAGATTCTAAACTTCGGTGAGGTGCTTAATTTTTTGCAAATGAGTCCCGGAACTGAGGTGATTTTTTACGATCATAACAAAAAAGTGGCCATGAAATGCCTAGGAGCTGGTCACTGGCAACTGAATTACCAAGGAACATTTTCTTTAGTGACTGTCAAAAATACTAAAATCAAATTATCTGGTGCCTGCCTCTATCCCTTAGAGGAAGAGACTGAACTCAATTCCCTTTCAAGCTTAGGCCTATCTAACGAGGCCAGTGGTGATTTCACTTTGATCAACCAGGGGCCGATAATGATCTTTTTTCCGGAGACTCCTTAGTGCGCACAAAATACTTAGACTCCTTGCGAGGGATAGCCGTCGTTTGGATGATTATCTTTCATACTAGCTATGACATGCGGATGCTTGGAATGGTGGACTGGGATTTTTCTCAAGGTTTTTGGTTTGCTTTTCCCCGTGTCATTGCATTTACTTTTCTATTTTGCGTGGGAGCCTCTCTTAATTTTGCACATTCTCCAAAAATAAACTGGATAAACCTTAGACAAAGAAGCCTGAAACTAGCACTGGCCTCTCTTGCAGTTAGTCTTGGGACCTATTTTATTTTTCCTCAACAATGGGTCTTCTTTGGAACACTTCACTGCATTTTAGTGGGATCATTCCTTGGTGCCCTCATGGTTAATCACAGAAAGTCAGCGCTTACTCTGATGCTTCTCATTCTAGCGCTGCAGTACATTGTCGGGTATGACATCAAGTGGGTCTCCTCAATTGTGCAGAAGCCCTCAATGGATTTTATTCCTATTTATCCCTGGTTTTGGGCGATTCTCCTGGGAATGCTGGCCGGACCGATCCTATCCAAGAACAAATTTCTAACGGGCTTAGGCTGTCCTTCATTTCTTAGATTTCTCGGAACGCACTCTTTAAAGATTTATTTATTGCATCAGCCCCTTATTTACGGAACGCTGTGGGTAATAAGTAGTCTTATCTAACTCTTGTTGGACTGAGTATTTCGTGAGAAATTGAATCCCATTTATGGATACAATAATAAGCTATTACCGCAAGGTCGAACTCTTCTTTGGTAACCTCAAATTTGCTGTTGTTATCATCACTATTTTTGCTATTTGCCTGGGCTATGGGACCTTCATGGAATCCTACCACGGTACTGAATATGCAAACCGGCTCGTCTATAAGTCACCGTTCTTCATGCTCATTCAATTCTGCATGTTTTTATCGATTTTTTTCGCTACCCTCATCAGACTTCCTCCGAAAAAACATCTCTACGGATTCTACACAATACATGCGGGCCTGATTATTCTATTCCTTGGCTCTTTCGTCACTTACCAATCTGGAATCGATGGCACACTGACTTTGGCCCCCAATCAATCCAACCGTCAGATCCAGCTCTCAGATGATGAGTTTAAAATTCAGTTCCCCTCAAAAGGCAAAGAAGTCTCGATTGAGCTTCCTTTTGTCGCAGGATCTAAGGATTTGAACGTTGAATACGAGGGAATCAAGCTTAAAGAATTTCTTCCTTTCTCGAAAAATGAATTATCTTGGGTCCCAGTAAAAATTCAAGATCCCACTCAGACTAGTTCACGCTACCGAATTTTTAATGATAATTTTGGGGAATTCATTACTTTAAGTCTTCACCCAGAATCTGATTTCAATAATACTCTCCAGCTTGGCCCTTTAAACGTGCATTACATGCCGTCTAATTTATCTGCCTGCTTTGTGAATAATACTCCTGATGGAATCATTATTTGGAATGGGGAGACCACAGAGTGCATCTCACCCATGCCCGATCAGATCAAAAAAAAGAAGAATATTTCTGGAAAAACCATGGCCGAAGTGGATTTTCTGGGTAAAAAGATTCTCTTCTTGCCCGAGATGTCACCTCTTCCACTTGATGAAAAATTTGAACTCAATGAAAAATCTCCTTATCGAGTTTTCAGTAAAAAACTTTTTGAAAAAAATCCTCATCTCTTTTTATTCGGAAAACACGTTGCTTACTACAATCGTGAAACTTCTTTATGGGAAGGAAGCCCAATTGAAATCGATCAAGAAGTGGCCTTGCCATGGATGGGTTTTAAGGTAAAACTTTTAGAGCACCGAAAAGATGCTTATGCCACGATGATTCCCACCTACATCAAGCCTATTCAAGAAAACTCTCAAGTCATTGAGGGCAACATGAAGGCAGTGGAAGTTGAAATTGACGGGCAAACATTTTGGGTAACTTCAAATGAGCCCGTTGCATTTAACCAAAACGATGAAAGAATCAGGTTTGAAATTGGCAAAAAAACCATCACTCTGCCTTACGAGCTAGTCCTTGATCAATTCAAAATGGATACCGATCCCGGCACTTCAACTCCCGCTAGTTTTGAAAGTTACGTAACCTTATTCAAAGGCAACAAGGGATCAAGTAAACATCATATTTTTATGAATAATCCTCTCAAACATGAAAACTTCACCTTCTATCAAGCTTCTTATTTTCAAACACAGGCCGGCCCCTACGGCAGTGTTTTAAGTGTCAACTTTGACCCAGGCAGGCCATGGAAATACCTAGGCTCATTACTTTTAGTATTGGGCTCCATTTGGCATTACTTTTTAAGGCGAAAACATCTCGCTAAACCCGGAGCTAAAAATGGGTAAAACCCTCGTCCTCATTTTTTCGATCATATCTTTTAGTGCTTTTGGACAAATGAATTTTTGTACCTCTGATCTGGAAACGTTTCCGACTCGATCTGGTGGAAGAATTAAACCCCTTTATGTACTTGCGACAGAAACGATAAAGTTCATTTCTGGCGAAACTAAAGTTGATAATCTGACTGCTACCGAAGCTTTCTGTAAACTTTCACTTAAGGCTTTTGGTATGCCGCTTGAACTTCCTGTTCAGGTTCGTGTTGACCATGTGGACGTAAAAAAGTTGCTTGGAGTTAAAGATAACGATCATTCTCTGCCTATCAACGATGCTCTTTTAAAAGCAGGCCTGATTGATACTGAGCTCGTTAAGCAAAAAGAAAATAACGGTTATAAAAAAGAACTCACTAAAGTTAAGCAGCGCCTTGAAGCCTATCAAGCAATTATTGAAGCAAGACTATGGACCGTGCCTGAGATTAAAGGCAGCGATGTTGAATTCGTATCCATTGGGCAATATTTAACTGAGGCGAGAATCGCTTCGGCGAGAGAAAAATCAGATAATCCAGTAAACTTTTTA
>CANFNN010000308.1 GCA_947448095.1 Bacteriovoracaceae bacterium
AAATGATTGTTATACCGAAGATTCCACGGTTGATCACAAGGCGCGCGTTCAGGCACAATTTCTAGGAAAAAAGATTGTACCAGATTCTGATGTAGACCAAAAGTTTCATTACTTTCTGAATCAGCAATCTCAAGCCGTTCCTGTGAAACCCAAAAGCATTCAATCCATTGTTGATTTTTTTGAGGCAGATATTTCATTCGCAAAGTCAGGCTCAGGGGATGCAAAATTAATCTTGTTGAATTTAAAGGGCACTGAGCTATTGAAAGTTTTAGAAGATGATTATAACCAAGGGTTGTCAAACTTGTGGAAGCCATCGCCTTTTAAACTAGATCAACACGGCCTTACTTTGACTATTAAAGGCTCATCGATTGAAGCCGAAAAAGATTATCACGTTTTGGTCGATATCAATGAGGCGCAAGGTCATTCTCTACTTACAAAATTTATCTCTAAAGCTGAGACGAGATCTTTAAATAACTCGTCGTGGAATCATCCTGAAATGGAAAATGACAATATCTCAACCCAAATGGCAGCTTCAGAGACAGTAAGGTAAATTCCCATGGCACTCAACGCTTAAGCCTTTGGCGCAGTAAGCGAAACTGTGGTCTTCCTGGCAGTGATAATCCTTCTGCTGTCTTTGATACCTAACCCCTCTTCGACACGCCGGCTGATTTTTAGTTCCACACTTAGTTGAGCCACAAAACTTTGGTCCTTGGTTGCAGCCATTAGGAATTTCATACCAGCCCGCTTGGCACTGAGTGCAAGTCGAGGGACTTTTTTCAGAGCAATCCTCATTGATTTCATGGCAGATGGTATTAGCAGGCAAAGGACTAGCGGCCTGTGGGCGCACACTCAGTTTGCCTTGATAGGGAGTCAGGTAAATAACTTTAGGGGATCGGTATTCAGCCGAAGACATTAGGCCTTTGGGTTTCGGGTGCTCAAAAATATTCAGAAGAGGAACTTCCCACTTTTCAATTTCAAATTTGGTGGTGGTAAGACTCATGCTAATAAGGTTTGTACTAATTGAATACTGAAGGGCTTTAAGATTTTTCCACTCTTGATCCCCATGAAGGTAGAGAAATTCTTCGCATTTTTTCTCAAAGGGAATGGTTTTAATTTTTAAAATACCTGCAGCTTCACCTGGAACAAAATAGAACAAACAATCTTTTTTATTTTTTAAATTTGAGTCCTGATAAACCACTCCAAACAAAGTTTGCCATGAATCTTTAGGCCTGATGATGATTTCATCATTCATGTAAAACTCATGCTTTTCCACAATCTTTAGGCCATTTGACCACTTCCAAGTTGGATCTGCATGGGCGATATTCAAAAGAATCAACAAAAAATAAATGATCACAGGGAAACCTCTTCATAGCATCTGAAGGCCACAGGCAAGCTTGCCTCAGGGACTCCATTCCAGTGCCCCAAAATCCCTAGTTCGTGCACTTCAGATTCAGGAGGTTGAAATTTTGAAGAAAGCTTTAAATTTTTTGATGGCTCAATTTCATTCTCTAAAGCCTCAGGATAAAAACCCAAAGCAAAATTCATTCCCATCCACGTCACTGAATCAGTTGAAAAATATTTTTCCACACAACCTTTCACCTGGGCCAGCTGGCAATCAAGCGGAGTGAGCTGATAATCAGGATTTCTTCGAGACATTCCTAAAAAACTCTTCCCAATGTCTCTTTGCCAAGGAGTATCAGGCCTAGGAACTCTATCTGGAAACTGATCCTTAGTATCAGGCGGAGTCATAGTGGCGGCATCAAAGAGTTTTGCTTCCAAAACTCTTTTACCCCAAAAAGAACAATAGGCTTTCTGATCTTGAGTGCTAAGGATGGCGGGATGACCCCAGAGGGATCGATCAGGCATCACTTTATTTGAAGCTCCCGATAACAAATGCCATTCATTCACTTGTTGATTAGAAACGTAGAATTTATCAATAAAGATTTGGCGATCAACATTGTCCCAAAGAAATCCTTCATCATTTTTTTTGGGATCTATTTTTCCATAACCATAGATTCTCTCAGGTAAGTACACATCTCGGCAGGTGTCCGTTAGAATCAGGGGCGAGGTCATTTCCGGCACTTCATCAATCGTGAGTTCCACTAAAACACCGTAATGAAAATTCAGTCCTTGAAAGGGACCTTTCAGAATTTCATAAAAACGCGAATCCGTTGAATAGGCCGAAATCGGTTGAAAACTGGGTTTGGCCCGCACATGAAACGTTTGACCAAACATCTCTATCTTTAGCGCTGTTTCTTTTTTGATTCCACCTGACCAGTAGCATTGCCATAAATGTGGCTGACATTGGTAATAACTGCGACCAATTTGTTTAGAAAAATGGATTTCACTTTCGCATTTCGTCCCATTTTTGGAAATAGCACGATCCCCATCCTCCCATAGTTTCAAAATTTGGGGTTGGGCCGCAAGAATCACTTGAGTAAAAAGCTTTTCAGAGGAGGCAGGACGCTGGGATTTGATACGGGTTTCCGGGCGAGGCCGAAAGAAAAGCAAAATTATGCCTATAACACTAAGAAAACCCAAGATTACGATGATCTTTGGTATAATGGAAGAATCCCTATTCACAGGATCAGGTTATATGAAATGGATGGAAGAAGTAAATAAAGAAGAAGGTCGTTACGTTAATCTCTTAGCGTTTGATGACTACATGAAACTTTTTGAGAAACATCCTCAAAAGGAACTGCGGCCAACCAACATCTACCTTCGGGATATGTTTGATTATTTTGGCAGAAATGAAAATGGAAGCTTTAAGCTGTTCACACGCGAACATGCCGATGCTCCACCGGTTCATGGTCAAATTAAAACTCAAAATAGAATTTATCAATTTCTTCAAAATTTCATGGAAGAAGGCTTCAATAATAAATTCATTCTTCTCATTGGTCCCAACGGTTCTTCTAAATCAAGTATCGTGAAGAAAATCATGCTCTCGACTGAAGACTATGCGGCTTCTGATGAGGGATCTTTATTTTCATTCAACTGGATTTTTCCGATTGATCAGTTCGTCAAAGGATCATTAGGTCTCTCCGGCGGCTTTTCAGACCGAAATCTTAATTCCTACGCATTTTTAGAAGATAAAGACATCAGCGCCATTATTACTTCTGAACTGAAAGACCATCCCCTTCTGCTAATTCCCATTAAAGCGCGCCAAAAATTAATTGAAGACGCTTTCGCTAAAGATCACAATCGCCTAGAAGAAGTGAAAAAAAGTTATCTCTATAATGGGGACCTTTCTCAAAGGAACAGACTCATTTTTGATGCTCTTTTAAAAAACTATAAGGGTGATTACCGAGAAGTCTTTAAGCACATAAGAGTTGAACGATTGTTGATTAATCGCCGCTACTCCAT
>CANFNN010000309.1 GCA_947448095.1 Bacteriovoracaceae bacterium
ATCTTTTCGACCCAAAAATTGTATTGTTCCGTCAGCCTCTTCAGTTGCAATATCACCTGTTTTATAAATCCGTCCAAATTTCGGATGCTTCAAAAATCTTTCATCCGTCAGATCTGGAGCATTGAGATACCCATTCGCGAGGCAAGTTCCAGCAAGATAAAGATCTCCCTCTTCCCCGATTGAAACAAGTTCCATAGCGGAATTCAATAGAAGCGTTTGGCAATTGGAGATAGCTTTACCAATCGGAGGAAGACCAGGCCACTTAGAGGAATCACCACTCAACGTGTGACTCGTCACCACGTGAGTTTCGCTGGGTCCATAGTGATTATAAAGAACAGCATCACTTAGTTTATCGAAAAAACTTCTTATGCCAGAGGTTATTTTGAGCTGCTCACCGGCCGTGGTGACTTCTTTAAGACAAGGAGGGACAAGATTTATAGATGTTGCAGTTTCCGCAAGTTGATTTAGGGCCACGTAAGGGAGAAAAATTCTTCCGATGTTTTTTTCAGCGATCGTTTTGAGAAGCTTCACAGGATTAAGGCGAGTGTCTTCGCTGATAAGAATCAACTGGCCACCCGTTGTGAGTGTGGAGAAAATCTCCTGAAAATGTACATCAAAACTAAGCGGCGTAAACTGAAGGGTCTTAAGCCCAGTTTTGATTCTTGTTTGATTATTTTGCCACTCAATTAAGTTAACAAGCGCCTTATGCCCAAGTGCTACCCCTTTAGGATTGCCAGTCGAGCCACTCGTATAAATGACGTAGCATAGATCAATCACGGTTTCATCGACTTTAGGTTTTGTGCTTGAAAGTGTTTTTAACTCAATTCCTTCAAAAGTGACTTTAGTAGCAGAGCTGTTTTGAAACAGGGACGAAAACTCTTGATGATAAAGAATGGTTTTAACTTGAGAATGCGTGACCATGTATTTCAGGCGATCAACCGGATACTCAGGATCTAGCGGAAGATAAGCTGCCCCGGTTTTTAGAATGGCCAGAACACCTGCCACTAATTCAGGCGAGCGCTTTAAGCAGATACCAACAATATCCCCAGATTTAACACCTTTTTGGATTAAATGATGAGCAAGCTTATTGGATAATTGGTCAAGTTCAAGGTAGGACAATTGGGAATCATCCATAGAAATGGCAATAGCATCTTCGTTCATTTGAACACAATGTTCGAACCAACTATGAATCAACATGACTCCCTTCTCTCATTGGACGTGGAATAGAAACCACTGTCACAATGGTTTCGCCAAATTGTTTGAATGAACCTTGGTAGCGACCAACATGGCCAGCCAGGCTTTCATTACTGCTTATGAGCTCAAGTTCAAACAATTTCATATCGGCATCTAAATTGGTCAACTTAACCTCTTTAAAATCAATAAACGTTCTAACTAATGGAAACAATGCCTTATAGAGGGCTTCTTTCCCTGAAAATAGGACGGTTAGGCCGATTGGTGAATCAAGAGACCGTAAATACTTCAACTCCACTGGTGAAGCCACGAGAGATTCGATGTCTGCTTTCAGGGCGGGATCAATTAATTCCTCAGCATCAATGCCAATCGAGGACCAGTGTTGTGACAAAGAAACACAACTTATGGCTAACAGTTTACTGTGAGTGATACTTCCCACTATACCTTCAGGCCACACAGGCTCCCTAGTCTTAGCAGTTGGCACCTTAGCTAGTTCTAGGCCAACAAGTTTAGCCGCTTGAATGGCACAGTATCTTCCAGCAATGAATTCCTGCTTACGGACTTGGGCAACGTTTGCCATTGAGGGAGGTAATAAATGCGAGAATCTATTCTCAAGCTGTGAATCAAACGGCAAAGGAGCTCCAAAAAAAGAAACTCCAGGAATGTTAAAATCAATCAACATATCAGTCCTAGAAAGCAATAATAAAAAAAGCAATCGTGGTCAGAACTGAAGCAATTTGAGTGGCCCTTAGCCAAGCTTTATCCCAGCCAGTAACCCTTTCACCTGCGAGCATAATAGTGTCACCAGGTTTAATAACAGGTATGGAACCCATATTCGTAATATTGAAATTAATTCGCTCAAGCCCCTCAGGACCTTTTCTGATCACAAAGGCTTCCCCGTAACCCACGTTGGGAATCAATCCCCCACGTTTACTCAAATAATAAAAGATATTGGCATCTTCTTTATAAAGACTTCTACCAGGATTTTGTACTCCCCCAATAACTTCAATAGTGGGAGCAACCAGAGCTGCAGAATCTTCATTCGAAAGATTAATAAAGATGGTGTCCCCACCAGTCCAAGTAAACGAAGTCCCTAAAACGTTATTTTCGTAGTACTGATTTAAGCTCACAGAGTAAGAGATATCTTTTTGCTTAATCGAGACCATGAAAAAGTCTTGCTTAATTTTACCTGCTAGCCCACCTGCCATATCAATAATCTTATCAATCGACTCTTTTCTTTTCACAAGATAAGAACCAGATTTTTTTACAAAACCTCTTACCTCAACCCAGTAATCTCGGCTTACGAGATTGAATGAAACGTTCTGGGCACCTTTTTGAAAAAATGAATTATAAGAGGAGTAGACTTTACTTTTTAATTCTTCGTAGGTTAGCCCTTTAGTATCAATCTTCACCCCGTAAGGAAGCTTTAATATACCGTCAAACTGGATTCTAAAACTTCCCTGAAGCTTTGCATCGGTAGGGTGACTAAGTGAAAACAAGAACCCCGGAGCAACTAAGTTCTCCGTTTCTTCGAATTGTGGAATATCTTGAATGGCCCGAATATCCGATGGGATCTGGGCTTTGGCATTTTTAGTATTCACATCATTTAACCTTTCATAGGGCGGGTTATTTCCGTGATTGGATGTTGCGCATCCAGTGACCAGCATTAATCCCAAAAGGCAAATATGTAGCAAGTAACGAAACATGTAACTTTCCCCGGTTGAACGAAATAATGAATGAATAATAAACGATAGAAAGAAAATAAAGTTTTATTACTTACTTACCGTGAAATTTGGATAGTCTATACCCACAAGCTCAACAGAATCTGGTAAATAAAGCTCAACATGAAATTAAGAATTCTCCATTTAACCCAGTTTTTAGGCGTCGGGGGACTAGAAAAAGTCCTCTTTCTTCTGATAAATGAACAACTTAAAGCAGGCCATGAGGTTGAACTCGTCGTATATGACTACGAGCAATCATGGGTTGAATACTTTCGAAAAAGTGGCATCAAAGTCGATACCTCCTTTAGAAAAGGTGAAGGTTATGATCGAAAGCTTTTAAAATTCATTTCTCAAAAATCAAAAACCTTTGATGTTGTTCACACCCATGATCTCAATCCTCACATGTACGCGAGTCCTGTGAAATTTTTACACACTCTCATGG
>CANFNN010000310.1 GCA_947448095.1 Bacteriovoracaceae bacterium
ATTCTTGACCAGAGAACGAAAACCCAAATTCACAGGCCGCGCCATCCAATCGAATTCCAGTTTTGATCTTTTTTCATTTTCTGAGATAAAACTTAACCCATTGTTTTGGTTTTCGAGATTCCAAATGACGAGACTATTGAGACTGATTCCGGTTGGGTCTCCTTCGAACTCCATATCAAGTTCTCCGTTAACGACAGAGAATGAGAATTCAAGCGGTTTGAAAATTTTCTTTAAATATAAGTCATAAGGATGGTCTTCAATCTTGGGAACAACTTTTTCAAACTGGAGAAAATCTTTTAAAAATTCATTGGCAAAAGAGCGAGACTCCTTAAAAACAGGTAATCCGTTTAGATAGATAGTCCTATCCTTCCAGAAGGAGGGATCCCAATAGCCTAAGCGGTCTATCATTAACTGCATTCGGTATTTGCCATTAGGGAGCTTCACTTTAAAGTGTCCACCAAGAACCCCTATTGTATAGCGAAGCGAGTTTGCCGCCCACTGCGAATCCTCAACCCGCCAGAACCGGGGATTAACAAAACCAAAACCAAGATCTGAATCATATAGGTTTTGGGACGTTACTTTGCGGAAGCCTGATAACTGAGAATCTTTATGCGAAGTAAAGTCAAACGCATGAACCCCTTTCTTGGGCACGGGAGAGGGATTTCTTGAAAGTTTGATATTATCAATGAAGTATTTCGAAGACTGGGATTTTGCTTCATTAGGATCTACGACAATGAAAAACTTTCGAACATCTTTACGGTTTAAAGGTCTTAAAAAGCGATGAGAACCCCTTTCGCCGAGGAACTGATCAAGTGAAAAACTTAAGTGGTTCCAACCTGGCGCGAGGTGAGTTTTATGATTTAGTTGTGACCAATAGTTACGCGAAGACTCATCTCCTAGCGTAAGATAAAATTCGACGAATTCTCTCTCCCCATTAAAAACATCTAGCTCGATTCGGTCATACTGAGACCAGTTTCCTTTCAAGAAATCTGAGGGATCGAGATTGTAATATTTACGAGAAGAAAATTGTCCCATTTTTTGATCGGAAGAATTCGCAATGATAGAAAAAGGGTGGTCTCGATTTTCTTGGTCAAAATCAACTAAAATTAATTCACTAAAGGGAAGGTTTTCAATCTTATTTGGGGTAAGAGTCCTCTGAAGAGCAGAAGCGGAAGAAACACTCAAGCCGGCTAAGGCCGAAGAGACCGGACTTAGAGTCAGATCATCAATCCAAACCTGTCCAGGTGATTTTAATCTAAACCAGATTGATAAATCACTTTTAAGCACCTTTAAGGTATACTCCACTTTTCGCCATTCATAGTTTCCATTAAGATTTAAGAAAACATCCTCCGTTCCCTTGCCTCCATCATAAAAATGCCAAAATGAGCTTCCATCTGGATGTGATTGGACATCCTGAGCGCGAACCCAGGCGGTGACTTTATAAAGGCCAGGGGAAAGTTTGTTCCAGTGATAATGAAAAGTTTGAACCTCACCCCAATCCGAAGATAACCAGAGACTTCCCTTTTTGTTGTGACCAACTTGGGAATCATGGGCGCCCAAACCAGTACCCCAGCTACCCCACTCTTGCAGATCATGATCAAACGAAAATGTTTCTGCAAAAGCCTGCTGTGAAAAATAAAGGAGGAGAAAAAGTAATATGTTCTTCATAGAAGCTTAGCAAAGACCTTACATAGGTCAGGACTCTCAATAAAGTCGTTGTGATTACCTTCAATTTCATAAGTATGAATTTTACCAATAATCGTCTCAGACCATCCCATCAATGGATCACTGTACCATCCGGAAGGTTTCATCTTCGCTCGAATAATATGTAGATCGCCGGAATAAATTTGAGGACGGTATTTCCAAAGGGCCTGATAGTTTTTCATTTCAAGATTAAATAATCGGATTTCTAAAGGGATTTTCTGATTAAAAAAACTCAGCAAGTTAACTTTAAGTTTATTCGTAAAAGCTTTTCGTCGGTAAAAAAAAGAGATTTTTAAATTCTGCCAAAAACTTCTTTCACTTTTATCATAGACTTGAATATTTACATTTGGGCCAAATGTATCAAACATGACCAGTTTTTCAATTGTCTCACCTTGAAGCGTTAATTGTTGAGCAACCTCAAGTGCGATGGTGCCTCCCATGGATCCACCGGCAAGAAAATACGGACCATGGGGCTGAACGGCTCTCATTTCCGTTATGTAAAACTTAGCCATTTCTTCAATTGAATCCGTCATGGGTTGAAGGCCATCCATTCCACGAGATTGTAGTCCCACTAAAGGGCGATTAGCGCTAAATGCAGGAACGAGTGCCATATAATTTAATACGTTTCCACCAACTCCATGGAAGCAAAAAACCGGATTTCTCTGGCCTGAAGCTTTAATTGAAACGATGGAAGAAAAGGCATTTGGCAACTTGCTATTTAATGGAGTCGAGTCCTTGCTAGAATTTAACTTTATTTTTACAGCATTCACAAAATATTGAAAATCGGTTGCTTCAAGGAGCAAACTCAAAGGCAAATTCAATCGATACTTCTTAGCAATTTTCGAAAAAAGCTGAACGGCCAGAAGTGAATTCCCACCTATATTAAAAAAATTATCGGAAGGTTGGAGCATGGGATTAGCAAGAAGATCTATCCACATGAGCCTTAACTCATCATATACTGGATCATCAGACTTAAACGTCGTTGCAATAGATTCAACAGGTGATTGTGCTTTTTGGTCAATAAATAATGAGGCCAATGATTTTTTATCAATCTTTCCATTAAGAGTTCTAGGTAGTGCTTGAATCACCATAAAATGTGAAGGCACCATATACTTAGGAAGTCTTTGTGCTAAGTTTTCTCGAAAAATCCTCTCATCGAATAAATCCCTCCCATTGAGAACTAAAAAAGCAATGATTCGAACATCACCGGGCCTTGTTTCTTTAGTGATAACTGCATTTTCTTTGATGGAAGGAGTTTTACTTAGGACGGCTTCTATTTCGCCGAGCTCAATCCTGTAACCGCGCACTTTTACCTGTCCATCTTGGCGACCAAGGCATTCAATTTCTCCGTCAGAAGTAAATCGTGCAAAATCTCCAGTCGCATACATTTTGCTGCCAGGATGAAATGGATCGTCGATGAATCTTTCAACCGTGAGGTCTGGACGTTTAAAATAACCTTTCGCGAGGCCACTCCCACCAATATAAAGTTCACCAGGAGCACCAATGGGAGCAGGGTTTAAGCCCTGATCAAGAATATAGACAAAAGTATTATCGATTGGTCGGCCAATGGAGACAAAAACATCCGAAGACGTTAGCTTTTTACAAGTAGACCAAACTGTCGTTTCTGTAGGCCCATACATATTC
>CANFNN010000311.1 GCA_947448095.1 Bacteriovoracaceae bacterium
ATTTTCGATTCGCGGCCGTATAGTCCGTGTAGAGAGTATTCAAAGTCGCATTATTTCCTACGTAAGTAATTTTATAAGAAATTGATTCGGTTGAAGCCACGGTGCCACTGGTGGTGAGTTTTTTCTTCGCAATCGCTCTTTGTATGGCCCCAAAAAATGCTGGGTATGTGGAATTAGCAGTATAGGTTGTAGTAGTCTTATAGTTATCAGTTCCTTCAGTCGATGTGACATCAGTAAACTTCACCGTGATAGTGGATGAGCTTTGAGTGACGGCAACAGTCTTGTCACATTTTTGAATTCTCAGATCATCAATCATTTCGCCGTTAAAGGCCTGAGTCATCTTAATAAAACTATAAGTAGTATTACTTTCTACGGTTTGTTGATAAAGAAAATACACAGCTGAGGCCGTGACTTTCCAGACATAGATGTAATTAGTGCTAGTAGCAGCGGCATTGGTATAAACGATCTTCCAGTACTGAGCCCGAGCGAGAGCGGCCAATTCGGCATTTGAATTGGTCTTGAAAGTTGTAAAATCACTTAAAGACTCACTTAAGCACCTTGTTTTAGCGGCTGCCTGAATCGCTGCTTGCTCACCAGGAGTGAGATCATTAAAGCTTGCGATCTCTTCTTGATTACAAGAAACAACAAGTACAAACAATAAGATGATTGAGAGGAATTTGATCAAAATTTATAGCCTCCGCCTAAGGTATAAATCACTACAGGATCAATTTTAGCATCTTTTGGTGAATCATTAATAGCAGTTCTTGCACTACCATTTTCCTGGGTAAAGCCATCGATTTTACGGTGGGTTATCTCATAACGGTTGACTGTTGCTTTGAGTGCGAGAAAGAAGCCTTGATTTGAAGTCAGGTTTATTCCGGCGCCGACTCTGGCATTCAACAAATCATCTCTGACTCTTAACTTAAACGCCTCATCAGTCGTATCAAGCTTATAAGAATAGTTGGTGCGGTTATAAGCATAGGCCTTCCCGATTCCCGCCTCAACATAAGGCTCAATCGATAGATAGGTCATGGTTCCCATAAATGGATTTCTGGTTTTGAAATCAAACATAAATCCTAAACTCTGAGAAGCATCTGCCCCAAGCATCTGGCCCGTGACCTTGGTGTAAGCAAACTTAATATTCGCATCCTCGGTTCCACCGTTCAGGACTCGCGAAAATAAGGTGCCCACGTAATAGGTCTCAACCATACTACGAGTCACAAAGCCCGCCCCTAAATAAATTTCTCCACCAAAACCGATGCGCATACCCCAAAGTTCTTGTTTTCTTTTGCTGAAATCTTTTTTCCCATTGAACTCGTAGGGAGCTGGCAAAATTTCGTATTTAGTACTCTCAAAACCAAAAGTACTTACCCAGTGACTTTTTCTTGGATTGAATTTTTTTGTGTCTTCAATTTCCGCTTCTACCTTTAGCTCAGGAGCTGATGTGGTGACAGGAAGTGTTTGTGCAGGGGCTACGAATTCTTCTACTGGTGGCGCAGCCGCAATAGGCTCTTCAACTGTTTCAGGGGTAACAGCAGGAGTAACTTCTTCAGCTACTTGAGTAGTGGCCGACTCTTGAGAAGATTCTGGTGCAACGGCGGGCGTGACTTCTTCAGCTACCGGAAGAGCGGCTTCAGTAGTGGCCTCCGGAACTTCTAAAGGATTAGTCTCAATCGCTTCGTCATCAAGCTTTAGGTCCGTCTCGACTTGAGCGTAAATTGAAAAAGAAAACAAAACCATGAAGCCTAGAATTAATTTAATCATAGTTAAATTATAAAGAGCTTCAGGGTGAAGTCAAAAGAATGTGTAAGGGAATCAGTCTAAGCACGGCTCACTGAAATCACCTCTTCCATCTGCTCAATAGAAGAAATCGTTTTCAGAAGTTCCGAATAATCTTTCACTTCAATCTCAAACACGAAATTACCTTTTTGGTCAGGCATTGATCTCGCAATTGCGGAGCGAATGTTGATGCCTGCATTGTTGATTGATTTTGAGATCTTAGATAGGATTCCTGGCTTATCGTGGGTCGTAACTTTGATATTCACCGGATGAGAGAAGGTATAATTTTTATTCCACTCTACGATCAGTGAGCGCGCTTTCTCCATCTCAGCAATCCGTGGACATCCGATGGTATGAATCGTTATGCCCCTACCACGAGTAATGATTCCCGTAATAGGATCGCCTGGAATGGGATTACAACAGCGGCCCATCTTGACCACAATATCATCCAGACCATCCACAATGACGGCATTGTCTTTACTGGTACTTTTTCGAGCAGTCTGAGCGAGCTTTTTGTAATAACTCTCTGATTCTTTATCCTCTTCCTTCGCTTCTAGTTCATCCGTTTCAGTGAAGGCGACTGAGGGAATAGAAACCAAAACGTCTTTAATTGAAAGATGCTCAGAGCCGATATTAACAAATAATTCTTCAAGCGTTTTATAGTGATGTCTTTCTAGAATGAATTTGAATTCATTTCTTTTTTCAATACTCTTAATCGAAGTATCAAAGCGTTTGAGGGCTTTTTCCAGTAGGTTTTCACCCACTTCCCTATGTTCATCACGCTCGATCTTCATCAAGTATTGCTTGATTTTAGAAATCGCTCGGGAAGTTTTACAAATTTTTAACCAGTCCTTGGAAGGTGTTTGGGTTTTAGAGGTTAAAATCTCTACCGTATCACCGGACTTAAGGCGATATTTTAGGGGAACCATCTTCCCGTTAACTTTGGCTCCAACCGTCTTGTTCCCAACTTCGGTATGGACTGCATAAGCAAAATCCAGTGGAGTCGCCCCATACCTGAGTTCTTTGACATCTCCACTAGGCGTGAAGATAAAAACTCCACCCACATCAAGATCATTTTTAACCGCATCCATGAACTCGGAAGAACTCTGAGCACTTTGGTTAAACTCCATGAGTTCTTCGACCCATTTGAGTTTATTGCCAGGAGCATCCGTTTTATTGCGCTCTTTATATTTCCAGTGAGCAGCAACACCGCGTTCTGCAACTTCATGCATTTCAAAAGTTCGAATTTGAATTTCAATTCTCTCGGCTTTGGGACCAATCACTGTCGTATGGAGAGATTGATAATTATTCACTTTAGGAATGGCGATATAATCTTTAAATCTTCCAGGCACAGGTATGAAAGCCGAGTGGATAATTCCTAAAACTTTATAGCATTCAGTAATGTTACTAACCAAAACACGGAAAGCGAGCAAGTCTTGGATCTGCTCAAAATCAACTCCCCGCTGCTGCATCTTTTTATAAATGGAATAAAAGTGCTTCGGTCGCCCAGTCACTTCACCTACGACTGAATATTCAAGCATCTTTTCTACCA
>CANFNN010000312.1 GCA_947448095.1 Bacteriovoracaceae bacterium
AGCTTCCACATGCCAGTCTGGGTATAAATCGTCGCCCCTGCAAGGGGCCCAAGTTCCCGAGCTTTTTTCGTCGTGCTTTGATCTTCAATTTCTAGCACCGTGGTTGCCACTCCCAATCGAAATTCTAAAACTGGCAGTACATCAAAAAGTAATCCGCCATTAAAAGCATTTTGACTAAAGCGGTGACTTCCATTTTGAGCCTCGGATTTTCCCGCTTGGCCAAAAAATCCCACGATGGGATCTACCTGATACTCAAAATGAACAAGCCAAGACGGGCCAAAGGCCGAATGGCTTCCGGCACTCAAACGGGCCACACCCGCCTCAATCCCCATGGCGCCTTCATTTTGAGCCGCTAAGATATTGGAAGAGATAAATATTAAGATAAGAAAAATATATTTCATACTGAGATGATCTCACGAAGAGTAATTTTCAAGAAATCTTATTTTATGATTTATGTCAGATTGATTCAAATTATAGTATAAAAGGTGCTTTAAAATTCGACGGGGTTTTTCGATGACGGACGCTACTAGTTCATTTCTTCAAGATATTTCTAATCACGCTCCAGGCGTTATTTATCAATACCGACTGTATCCCGATGGTCGCTCATGCTTTCCTTTTGCTTCTCCGGGGCTGAAAAGTATTTGTGGAGTTTACCCCGAGGAGTTGGTTCACGATGCCGCCCCAGTCTTCGCTCTGGTTCATCCTGATGATCTTGAGGGGTTGATGATTTCTACAAACTTTTCAGCACAAAATTTGACTAATTGGTGTCATGAATTCCGGATGATACCGCCAGGGGAGAATGGCCATTGGGTGCTAGGTCATGCTTCTCCTCGCAAACTTGAAGACGGCAGTATCCTCTGGAGCGGATTCATTACCAATATTAGTGAGCGAAAAAAATTGAGTGACGAACTCCTAAAAACCTCTCGCCTTTATGCTGTAACCGCAAAAATTAATCAGATGGTTTTGCATTGTAAAAAGCAAGAGGATGTTTTCCAGGAAAGCTGCAAAATAGCAGTCGATGAGGGGAAATTTCAAATGGCGTGGGTTGGTCTCTTTAACCAAGAGAAGCAAACGATATCTCCCGCAGCTTCTTTCGGAGAGGCAAGTTCGTGCCTAGTCGATATGCCAGCAAGCAAAAGCCCAATTGATGTCGCGATCAGTGAAAAGAGATCTGTTTGGATTAATGATTTTGATTCCGAATTAGATTTTCCAGATTGGACAAAAAAAGCCATTGAGCATGGTTTTGCCTCGTGTATTGCCTTACCCATATGGTTTCATGGTTCTGTTATTGGAACCTTTAATCTCTATTCCTCTCAATCCAATTTTTACAATGCCTCTGAAATTCAGCTGCTGGAAAAAGTGGCAAGTAATATATCTTTTGCGATTGAAGCCATCGATAATGAAAACCGTCATAAACAATCCGAGCAACTGCTTGAAGCGATTACCACCCTTTCTCCTGACGTGATTAGCATCCTTAGTGATAAAGGGTTGCTGATTTTTAATTCCCCCGCAGCTCTTCGCATCCATGGCTACACCAACGAAGAACTGATTGGGAAAAACTCACTAGAATTGATTCATCCTGATGATCAAGCTGAAACCCTGAAAGCGTTTCAAGATTTATTATTATACCCGGGTTTATTCGTGAACGTTCAGTACCGCTATCTTAATAAAGATCAGACTTATACTTGGATGGAAGCCACCGCCTTAAATCAAATGGAAAATCCTAACATTAAAGGTGTGTTGACCATCTCTCGGGAAATATCTAGTCGAAAAAAATTAGAAGAAGATCTTAAACTGGCCCTAGCCTTGCGTGATGAGTTTCTCTCAGTGGCTTCTCACGAACTTAAAACCCCACTCACGTCGCTCAAACTTCAACTTCAGATGCTGAGTCGGGAAGTAAGGCCTGCTGAAAATATTTTACCGAATGTTGCTAAACTCGCTAAGTCCCTGAGTGTTTCAACTAAGCAAGTTGACCGAATTACGGCATTAGTTGAGAACCTTTTAGATGTGACTCGGATTCAGGCGGGAAAATTAGGCATCAAGCCAGAGGAGTCTGATCTTTCAGAAGCTCTTGAGGATTCACTTGACCGCTTTGGCAGCCTCTTTTCTGATGCGGGATGTGCTTTAAAAATAATGATTGAAAAAAATATTTGTGGGAATTTTGATAAAAGCCGAATTGAGCAAGTCTTCGTCAATCTTCTTTCCAATGCTATTAAGTATGCTCCAGGTGAGATGATTGAAATTTCTTTATCCAGAGACAAAGAACGTGGTCTTTTCATTGTTAAAGACCACGGGCCTGGAATCTCTAAAGACAAGCAAATGACGATTTTTGAGCGTTTTGCGAGAGCCACCAATTCTCGGAACATTAGTGGACTAGGTCTAGGTCTCTTCATTTCCAAAGAAATTGTAGAGGCCCACCGGGGAACGATTAGGGTGGAAAGTGAACCTGGCCTCGGCGCCAGTTTTATTGTGGAGCTACCCCTTAAATAGTGGGGTAGGTCTTCAATGTTTTAGGATGAATCAGTTCAGTTGAGTTTTTATAGAGCCTAGGTGTTTGATAAAGATATTTCAGCGCCTTCCATTTCGGCATCGCCTTATATTTTCCGGGATACATTTCTTTAAGTAACTTGTGGATGGTTTTAGCATGACGACTGGAAACCCTAGGAAACAAGTGGTGCTCCACATGGTAGCCAAAATTTAAATGCAGAAAGTCCCAAAAAGGATTGGTTGTCACGGTCAGAGAATTTTCCAGAGGATCATTAATTTTCGTTAAAGGAGAAATATTGTGATTCGTAAGGATATAGCTCAGGATCACGTAGTTTTGAATCGCCACCGGAATCACGACTAACCAAAGAAGATTCTCAAATCCCACCCAGTATAAGTAGCCAGCGGCAAGCAGGCACAAAGGAGCAAATTCCTTCGTGACTCTTGAGTGATCCATATTCGCCCACATTTTATTCTTAAAGCGCATCGACGCCTGATTAAGAACAGACTGAAACGAAAACCAATAGAAGAAATAAAAATAGCTCAGTGGGTTTTTAGAGCCTGGAGCTAATTCAAAAACTGCACGCATGAATTTACTGCGCTTATAAACTGACAGAGTCGGGAAGGCATCCGGGTCTTTATAAATTAACTGGGTATTTCCGTGATGAAGGGTATTGTGCCAAAAGCGCCAATAAGTGGCCGAGACTAAAAAGGGAGCAAAACCAATTGTTCCGACTAATTGCTGAAGAAAGCGGTTTTTGAAAACTGAGCCGTGCAAAGTATCGTGGGCCACAAA
>CANFNN010000313.1 GCA_947448095.1 Bacteriovoracaceae bacterium
ATGCTCTAATAAGGTTTTTTGAAGCAATGTGGAAAGAGCACTAAGCTCACCACGGGACTCAGCTGTTGCAACCACTTCATACAATGTTTTTCTTTTTTCTTTCGAACTGAAAAATGAGTCGTTGAATATTTTTAATGTTCCATCAATTGCAGTATCACTAGCATTTTTTATGACATTATTTAAATCAGGGTATTTTTTTGACCAGCCTGAACAATCGAAAATATTTAAAATGTTCTTCTTGCTTAAAACTTGCCCCTCAAACACCATCGATGAACAAGATGCCTTCACTGCACGACGGGGTGAAGCTGTAGCTTTAAGAGCAGCAGGATTCTGCCCAGTACAAGATTGTACTAGGATCAACATCCCAAGTAGATAAGGCACTAAAAGCTTCATGCCTTAAATTTACATCTAGGCGCTTTGTACATGGGAAAATGAGGCTTAAGTCTGTAGAAATAACAGGGTTTTAAGGGGTCGGTTTAGCTGAATCCCCAAGAAAGTATTTCATGGCCTCACCGCCATTAATTTTATAATTTCTGAATGAAACCGTTTCCTCTAAAATCAAGGGCTTAGTATTAGGCGTTTCTGACTTCTGCTCTGTTGTTAGCGTCACCCGTGACAAGACTCCTATTCCTTGGGAAGTGCCATAACTCAGGTCTTTTTTAATCACTAGTGATTGCCCATTTTCAGAACTGGTAGTGGTCGTTGCCTTGAGGACCCATTTGCCTGCAGCAAAACTATCTTTTTCATACCTTGGAGTAATAACTAAAGTACCGATGGCTTTTTTTCCAACCACTTCGATCAAGCGATCAGTATTATCAAAACGTAAAACAAAAGACTCAATATTTGCAATCCCAGTTGAATCCTGAGCAACAAATTCTTTAGGCGCTACTCCTGAGTGAAACTTATAACCAGCAAACCGTTGGACCGTATTTAAGGGTAATAAATTTTCCATAAACGTTAAGATCGATAATTTAAGTTCCTCTTTAATTTCTCTGAAGCCTTCAGGAAGACCAATAACATCAATGGCCATTCTCTCGGGATTAGAGGTCCAATAGGTACGAAAAATCACTTCTTTCACTTGTCCAAATATCATCTGGTCATTTATCTGTTTGGTTATTTTGGCGCTTTCAATATCAACCACAAACTCCTTAACACCTTTGGTTTTAAGCGAGTAAATTTTTGAATCAAAATTATTTAAGTAGGCCACTGGGTCTTGGGCGCACACGTTGAGTGAAAATGTTGCGAGCATTAAAAAAAGCAGTTTCATGATTAGTCCTTTAACCATTCTTTTGAATTCACTTTGGGACACCGGAGGTGTTTTTCTTTCTTATATGTTACCATACCTGGTGAACCCGTCACACCCTTCAAATTTTTCACTTGGGTATAAATGATAGCGATCCATTCATCACTAAAGTGAGAAAAATAGGCAACTATTGAAGCCGCGAGGTTCAAGATTTCAGAAGTAATGGCCTGATTTGAGTGCATTTTGATGATTGCGTGAGCGCTCTTTAGTCCGTCGAGGTGAATCCAGGCGTCGTCTTTGCTGGCCCACTTATTTCTGAGTTGATCATTTCCTGAAGAGCTTAACCCAACCCCAATAGAAAAATGCTCGAATTGGTGAATTTTGTAATCTTCTTTCTCCGGCGATTTGATAAATGCAGAGTTGACCTTTTTGGCCTCTTTACCCCAGATAGGGCGAGTAATAGGAAGAGACGAGGTAGATTTTGCTTCCGTTTTTCTCCCAGCGAGAACTTCTTTTGCATCCGAAAGCCGCTGAGTTAGAATTCCCTCACCCCTTTTAAGTTTTTTAATTTTCTCATGCAATAAATTTCTTTTTTCATAGGGATTGAGTTCTCCCTCGAATTTTATTTTTTGAGCTCCAATTTTAAGCTCATACATATCCAGAGCATCATTATTATCCAGAACCTCTTGCAGCTGGTGCCACTGTTTGGCGCGCTGGATATCCTCTTCAATATTTGTAATTTTCCTTTGAAGAAAAGTCGGAGCAGAATTCATGCCCTTCAATTTGGCGAGATTTAACTCTTCTTGCAAAAGCTCTTCGATAGTCAAAGGAGTTGAGGAATGAAGATCATGGTTCATATCGGTGCGCCGACCCACCTGGTTAAAAAACTCATAAAAATCTGTCGCTTCTTCAGTGGGGATAAAGGCTTTTCCTTCCCAGCTCAATAAAAGTTTAAAAGGGGATTCGGGAGATTCTTGGTAGTGATGAACAAAATAGAGTTTCCTAGCACGCCAAAAAAATAAAATGGTCTGAAGTTGACCAAATTTTTGGTAAGAAAATTTTAAAATACGGTCAAATTGATCCATTTCGAGCGAAACAAAACTACAAGAGCTAATATGTCTTCTCAGGTATTCTAAAAAGGTATCTTTTCTTCTTAGAGAGCTCGCTGGAGCCTCCTTATGCAACCAAGCACCTTCTTGGCCGGCACCTCTTCCTAAATAGAGGTGCCACGTTTTACCTGGTGATCGAATAGAAAATGAGATAAAAAAGGAAGTACTATAAATTTTTTGAATTTGACCATAAGCGAGTTGTTGCTCACAAATTTCTTTGACCTGTTTTTGTAAATCCAGATAATATTGAATCATATGACTATTAATCTCATTAACACAATTCCTTCCATTCACCACACTCAAGTGGAGTGGAATGTACTGACTAAGATTATAGCTCAATTTGCCTATTTTGACCGCAATAAGGCAGAACTCGTTGAGAAGATTTTTCTCGGGGACTTGCCCTCTCTGTCAGAGGAATTTATAAGGACTCAGAGTTATCTCAAAGAAGTGAAAGATGAATACCGACAGGTTTTAGCTCAGATATTTTCCAAAATACCTGAAGATCGATCACTTGAGCGGTTTCGTTCGCACGTTTCTAAAAAAGGTGTGCTCAGCTTTTTTGAATTAAATAAATTAGCGCTCTCTATTGAGTGTGCCATTTTCATAAAAAAAGACTTCCCTCTATTAAAGCTTAGCGAATTTCAAAGCATTAATGAGATTGATTTTCTTCCCGTGCAACGTAAATTCTTAAAAGAATTTAGACATTTAGTCGATGAAACGGGTGATGTTCACTATGACCGCCATCCTGAGTTATCAGATTTGAATCGCCGACTTAGAGAGCTTGAAGAAAAAATTAGAAAATCGATTCAAGAATGCATTAATGATTCTGCCACTCAAAAAATTCTTCAGTATAGTAGTTACGACATTCATCACGACCGGTATGTGATCCCGGTGAGATCAGATTCCTATCGATCAGATA
>CANFNN010000314.1 GCA_947448095.1 Bacteriovoracaceae bacterium
TAGAGATCACATTATTATAAAAATGAAAGTTTTCTGCGAAGTTTAAATGACCTTGAAGTAGCTGGGTTCTTGCCTGAATTATTTCATTATGAATTTTAGGCAATTCAGAATCTGGAATTGATAAGAGTCGAATTTCAGTTTCTTTCAGATTCAAAGCAAATTTTCGAAGTGCTTTATCGCTTACTTGATATTGCGAAGTGACATTGTTTAACAAGCGAGAATCGTTTTCTATGAGATAAAGAGTCGATAAGTTTCTTTCAGCTTGGAGTCGATCAATCGCAATGTTGGCCGGATGAGATAAGCTAACAACTGATTCAAGCGCTTTATAGGACTGATATTGAGTCGCTTTGTCGCCAATATTTTTGGCAAAGTAAATAATTGCACTAATAAGTAATGCTATGAATAAATAGAGAGTTTTATTCAGTAATTTTTCTTTCATATCAAAATAAAAAGGCCGGTATTAACCGGCCTTTTGAAAATTATTTTCCTAAAAGTTTTTTAAACTCTTCTGTCAATATCGGAACAATTGTAAACAGATCGCCCACTATTCCGTAATCAGCTTTAGTAAAGATGGGTGCATCTGGATCAGTATTAATAGCAACAATCACTTTTGAAGTTCTCATTCCTGCTAAATGCTGAATCGCTCCTGATACGCCACAAGCGATATAAAGAGAAGGAGCAACGGTTTTCCCTGTTTGTCCAACCTGCATAGCATGGGGAGCAAAGCCAGAGTCAACGGCAGCACGAGACGCACCAACAGTTGCTCCGATCACGTCGGCCATATCGTTAAGAATCTTAAAGTTCTCAGCGTTCTTCATCGCTCGGCCACCGGTCACGATAATATTGGCTTCAGTTAAATCCACTTTTGTAGAAGCAGCTTTAATGATTTCTTTAATTGCCGCACGGATCTCTCCGGCATTTGCATTTACATCATTAGCAGTTCCTGCGCCAGCTGTAGGATTGACCGTCATTCCTAGAGCATTAGGACGAATAGAGACGAAATGTGGCTTGGGTCCAGTCAGCTCCACTTTGGCCAAACACTTACCAGCAAAAAGAGGTCTAGTTCCAGCAAATACGCCACCGTCCATCGTGAAGTTAACAACGTCTGAAGCAAGTCCTGCATCAAATTTAGTCGCTAAACGAGGTAGTAAATCTTTTCCTAGTGAAGTGGCCCCACCAAAAACATAATCATATGATTTTGACTTAATAAATTCACACAAAGCATTGGAATAACCCTCTGGTGAATACTTATCAAGATTTGCACCTTTAAGTTTATGCACGTTTTGAGCACCATTTTTTGCTAAAATTGCAATCTGGTCAGCACTGATATCACCAATCACTGCGACGTCAGCAGATTGACCAGCAAGTTTTCCTAATATTTCTAAAGTCACTGGCTTTACGTGTCCGTCATGAAGCTCAGTAAAAACTAATACATTGGCCATATAAATATCCCCTCTCAATTTAAATTAAAGAACTTTCGCTTCAGTTCGTAGAAGTCCAACAACTTGGGCTACGACTTCATTTTGTTTGGCAGCATCGGAAGCGTCAAATTTTTTACCGGCCGGTTTTTCTGGTGGAAGTCTGAAGCCCGAATATTTCACACGGCGATCATTGTCTGTGACACCCACATCTGCCAAAGAATACTGGGCCAAGGGTTTTTTCTTGGCCTTCATGATTCCCGGTAGAGATGCATATCTAGGAGTATTTAAGCCTTTATTACATGCTAGAACCACTGGCGTTGAGATTTCGTAAACTTCCAAAGCTCCGCCTTCAACTTCGCGCTTAACTTTCACAGTTGAGCCATTAAGTTCAAAACCCACGATAACTGAGACTGAAGGCATGTTGAACATTTCAGCCAAAATTTGTGGCACTTGAAGACAATCATCATCAATAGCTTGTTTGCCGGCCAAAATAAGGTCAGGTTTTTTGCCTGATTTTTCAATTGCACCTTTTAGGGCTTTTGCAATCGAGTAAGAATCAAGATTATCATTGGCTTCAACATGGGAAGCATCATCTGCACCCATCGCCATCGCCGTACGAAGAGCTTCAGTGTCTTTGACTGAACCCACGCGAACAACCGTAACATTCGCCGCAGGATTGGCAGTTTTAATCAAAAGAGCTTGCTCTACAGCGTATTCATCATAAGGATTCATAATCCATTTAATGGAAGCTGTTTCAATGAAACTTCCATCACTCGTAGGAACGATTTTTGTTTCGGTGTCAGGAACTTGTTTTACGCAGACAAAGATATTCATAGTATCTCCTTTAGATAGATAATTTATTTTAAAAGTTCACGGGCCATAACCAGACGTTGAATCTGCGAGGTGCCTTCGTAAATTTGAATTAGTTTTGCATCACGCATGAGTTTTTCAACCGGATATTCTTTAGAGTAACCATAGCCGCCATAAATTTGTACTGCATCTGTTGTAATTTGCATACAAGAGTCAGAAGCAAATGCTTTGGCATAAGAGGCGACTTCAGTGTTTTTTAATCCCTGATCACACATCCAGGCAGCCTTGTGTACCAGAAGTCTGGCCGCTTCGACTTTCATTCCCATTTCCGCAATCATGAATTGCACCGCTTGATGTTTTGCAATAGGGACACCAAACTGAATTCTTTCTTTGGCATACTCGATACTCAAATCAAGTGCTCTTTGGGCCCCACCGAGTGCCGACGAAGCCACTAAAGGACGCGAGTGATCTAGAGTACTCATGGCAATTGCCCAACCGTCACCTGGCTTGCCCAGCATATTTTCTTTAGGAACTTTTACGTTGTTAAACCTAACTCCGCGGGTATCTGATGAGCGGTGACCCATCTTATCTTCTTTTTTACCAAGCACAATTCCAGGAGTTTTCGCATCCATAATGACGGCTGATATTCCTTTATGTTTTAAGGCCGGATCAATTGTACCGTAAACAACGAATAAGTCTGCGTGACCAGCGTTGGTGATCCACATCTTTTCACCGTTTACTATCCAGTGATCTCCACCATCTTTAATTGTGGTTTTAATCCCGCCCGCATCTGATCCATTGCCTGGTTCTGTGAGACAAAAAGAAGCAATTCTAAATTCCTCAGTAAAAGGAGTCAGAAATTTTTTCTTCTGTTCATCAGTTCCTCCAATAACGATTGGAAGAAGTGCCAAGTCATTGGCCATAAAAGATGTGTTCATGCCCATGCAGCCATAAGCTAGAGCTTCACCAATCACAACTCCGTCAAGACCTGTAAAGCCAGCTCCACCGTATTCAGCAGGAATACAAGCGTTAA
>CANFNN010000315.1 GCA_947448095.1 Bacteriovoracaceae bacterium
AATTTTCTCACCTGTTTCATAATGAAAGGCAAATAAATCGAGGCAATCTTTTTCGAGCACCCAGTTTTCCATTATTTGTGAAGGAAGCTCCACGAAATCCCAAAACACATTTGTTCCAGACAATTCCCGGTACTTACATTTTGAAAGAAGGCCATGTAAGGCATGACCAAATTCATGATAAAGAGTCGACACTTCATCTAATGATAAAAGCGATGGCTTCGTGTTTGTGGGCTTAGTAAAGTTACAAACAATCATGATGTGAGGTCTTTCTACTTTCCCTTGGTACATTCCCTGTTCTTTGATGCCAGACATCCAGGCACCACCCCGTTTAGTAGCGCGGGGAAAAAAGTCAGTGTAAAATAGACCAATGAATTTTTTTGTTTTTTCATCATAGACTTCAAACGTTCTGACATCCTCATGATACTTAGGAATATTAAACACCTCTTTAAAGTCGAGATTATAAAGTTTTTTTGCAACTTTGAAGACACCGTCAACAACATTCTCGAGTTTAAAAAAAGGTCTTAGCATTTCATCATCAAAATCAAGTTCACGAATTTTTAAAATTTCTGAATAATAAGCAGAATCATATCTCTGAATCTCATCAATCCCGTCTAATTCTTTAGCAAGGGCTTTGAGTTTACTGATTTCTTTTTCTGCGTGAGGCTTCGCCTTGATGTAAAGCTCTTCAAGAAAATCCATCACTTTTTTAGGCGACATCGCCATTCTTTCTTCAAGGACGTAATCTGCATGAGTATTAAAACCAAGAATTTTTGCTCTCTCAGTCCTTAATACAAGGATCTCTTTCAAGTTTTCTTGATTATCATATTGATCATTAAAAGCTTTCGACGAATTTGCAATGAAGATTTTTTTTCGAAGATCCCTGTTTTTGGCATAGGTTAAAAATGGCATAATCATAGGAGCATCAAGACTAAAGCACCAGCTGCCTGCCTTTGACTTTTTCACCGCTAATTCTGCCGATGCTTCAGTGACTGATTCAGGTAGGCCATCAAGATCAGCTTTATCAGTGATTTCTAGTAAATACTCGTTGGTTGCTTTAAGCACGTTTTGTGAAAAATCAAGAGTCAGCTTAGCTAGTTTTTCATCTAGCTCCCGCATTCTTTCTTTTTCACTTTCGGCCAAGAGTGCCCCATTTCGAACAAATGATTTATAGGTCTTTTCTATGATCATCATTTCTTCAGGAGTTAGTCCCTGACTAAAGCGACTGTCATGACAGGCCTTAATTTTGGCAAACACCACAGGATCAAGGGAGATATCGTTACCAAAGCGAGTCAAGGTTTCAGACATTTTAGGCGAGATTTTTTCAAGCTCTTCTGAACACTCAGCTGAATGCAGATTAAAAAATATTCCTGCAATATAATCAACTTGCTCTGTCACATCACTTTTCTCGACAATGACATGTTGAAAGTCACTACCCGCTTTCATTTTGTATTCTTCTAAACCTTTGCGGGCTTTTTCAATGGCAGCTTCTAAAGCCGGTAAAAAATGTTCTGGTTTTACTATATCAAAAGGATACGCCCCGTGAGGTGCTCGAGGAGTTTCCAATAGTGGGTTTTGCATAAAGATCCTTAATGAAAAAGTTTACGATGAAGGCCAAACAGCTTCACGACTATGATCAGCCAGAGGCAGAGAAAGCCCATCATCATTATATCAAGGATGAAGGAGGATTGAAGATAAATTAGGACAACAGCAATCAAAGCTTTGGAGCTTCTATACACGAGCATATCAGTGAGATATTTCGCACCGAATTTTTGAGGTCCTTTGAGCGGCTGATATAAAATTTCTTTGCCCGCGCTAAAAAACGAATAATCAGCTGCTTTGAAATAGATATAAAGTGCCGCAACAGGAACGAGTCCAATTTGCGGTGCCACCATGAGTGCTGCAATACAGAGCAGATAAGTGAGAGGAATGAACAAATGAAGACTTCTCTCGCTGACTCGAAGCAGTACAAAAGGAAGAATTAAAAATTGAAAAATAAAAGTTAAACCATTGGTCCAGGTATAGATATTTCCTAAATAGGCCGTTCTCAAATCAGAAGTTGGCACCGCCGCTTCAAAAGCGAGATTAAATTTAAAATCGGCAATATTAATAATAAATTGAGCAAGTGCCACCATGCCGCAAATATAGAAAACGTACTTTTTCAAATCTGGTGAATCAAGACTAGCGACAGGACTTTTCTGATCAGTCGTAACATTATTTATTTTTTGCGTTTGAAGAAAAAACACAATCGGCAAGATGACAAAAGCGACACCTGTTTGCAAAACTAGTATGGTCCCACCACTGGCACTCAAGGAGGTTGTTAAAAGCCCTCCAAAAATCCCACCGAGGCTTCCTATAGCACCCACGGGGCCAACGAGAATACGAAAGTCGTGCTTGTTGAAATAATTATTCGCATACCCTAAAAGTAAGTGCACTTGGATTACTATGCAAATTTCTTTCCAGATGAAAGAGAAATAAGCAAAGAACTTATTACTACTAAAAAGACTCATACTCCCAGCGAGAAAAATCACTGCCGATATAATACTCGCAACAGCAAACACGACTTGAACCGATTGCTTCTTTTGAAGACGGTTACAAAGGAAAACACTAAGAGATAAGAAAACAACCGCCCACGCCCATGCCGCCGGAGTGGACTTTGCCCCAAAAGCTTCAAAGAAAAGTGAGGTCGTGGAAGCACGAACTAATGGATAATTAAAAATAACCAGAAAATAGGCCAGGAAGAAAAATATCAGATTTTTTTTAAATTCTCTGTCATTACTCTTGAGGAGTGAAAGAAACTTCATTCAGTTTTTAGATAAGTATCGCCCTTCTGAAACTCTTCAAAATCGTGCTGATGCTCAAATTGAGAAAAGTCATAAGAAGTATTGAATCTTGTTTTATTGATATCTTCTGAACAAATAGTATTCATGAATTTAAAAAATTTCTCGCGAGTCTCGGGACTCATGAGATGCTCCATAAGGCATGAATCCTTGTGTGCCACTTCTTCATTGACTCCGATAATATCTTTCAAAAAATAAAAAAGCAGTGTTCGGGAAGATAAAATCCCATGAACAGCTTCATGACCAGAGGGCGAAAGAGAAAGGAATTTACTTTCATCCTCAATAACTAATTCACGTTTTTTTAGATTCGTTAAAGCGGTAGAGACAGACCCTTTCGTCAAACCCATTTCATGCGCAATATCGGTCACGCGTGCATAGCCTTTTGATTCTTTTAATTTATGAATCGCCAAAAGGTAATGAACCATCG
>CANFNN010000316.1 GCA_947448095.1 Bacteriovoracaceae bacterium
AATTGAGAAGTTCCCCCAGTTAAAATCACTTCATCAACATGTGCTGGAGTAAGTCCTGATTGAGTAAAGACATCCATCATGGTCGCCATAATTTCTTCAACTGAGCCCGAGACACTTGCGTTGTAGCCCGTTTGAGAAACGGCCTGAAGAATATTTATTCCAGGGAAATTGTATTCGAAATTTGACTCAGTATTTTTTCCTAGCCGTATTTTGGTTTTTTCTATCTCATGAAAAAGAGGAAAGCCCAGTTGGCATTCCACTAAAGTAAAAAGCTGTTGAATATTTCTTGAGTCAGAATCTGAGAGCGCAAATTTTTCAATGTGTTGAAGAAATTCCCAAGTGTCTTTTTCTCTCAAATGAGTAATGTGAGCAGGCGAGCAGATTTTAGTCAGAAGATTCTTAGGGAATTTCAAAATATTGTTCCCACCAGGAATCTTATATTCAAACTTTGCTCCAAAGTGAGGAGAGATAAAATCTCTCATCATCACTCCGTCCAGAGCGTCGCCTGCCGAAAAAATTCCACTCAGGCCTAGGATATCATCTTGCGAGTACTGACCTTGATGAATCTTCATCAAGGTAAAATCAGATGTTCCTCCACCAAAATCGGCGATTAAAACGATCTTTTCATTTTTAGAAACAGAATTATAGTCCAGTCCTGCTGCAATCGGTTCAGGACAAAAAATGATTTCTTTAAAGCCAGCAATCTCTGCGGCCTTACGCATGCGGTCCTCGGCCAGTTGGTCCTGTTCTTTCACAAGAGAATACAGAGCGGGTCTTCCGAGAACCAGACGCTCAACTTTAAGTCCCGTGATTTTGTCCGCGCGCTCACGCATTTCTTTTAAAAAAACGGCTACCATCTCAGAGATATTAAGATTTCGGTTAAAAACAATCGTCCCATTGTAACTAGGCTCTGGTAGAAATTTTTTAATCGATCGAAAAAAGCGGCCTTCACCTTCATGGTTCACGTATTCCTGAACTGCTTCACTCCCAAAGAACCATTTATTATTCTCAGGCGTATAAAGCAGCGAGCGCAGGACATTGGCCCCAGATTCTAACTGAATAGGTTTTATGTCCCCAGTGGGGGAGACGTAACTCAGTAGGGAATTAGAAGTGCCAAAATCGATCGCATAAAATGACATACATCCATATTATAAGAAGTTTTTAATTTTACCATCGGATGTTTTTAGTCGGTCCCTCAAACCATCAATCCATGAGACATTTTTAGATAATTGTTTTGCTCGGATTTCCCGATTGGCGGCAATCATACGCATCTCTGAGGGCAGTCTCATGTAGAGGCGAATCAGATTTGTTTGCTGAGGTCTCTTAAGTGCTGTGGTTGTTGAGAGGGAAATTTTATGAGTATGACTAAAAGCAGATAAAGAGACCATTAAAGTGATGATGGCGGCCAATAGTTTCATGAGAACCTCCTGTTCTTGTGACTAGATCTCAAGGCTAAGTATGCCAATGGGATGCCACTTCTAAGTCTATAGAAAGACATACTGATGGAGCGAAATGATCCTGAATCTATGGGGCCAGTTGCATATACGGGAGCATAACGATCCCAAACCAGAAGATGGCAAGAATGCCGAGACAGATATTCGTGACGTCTATGAACATATCTTTTGTCATAACACGACCTTTGTTGGCGATTCAAATCTTGAACCACTCCATATCATTGTACCTCTGCCCCTATCACTGGGAAAGAGGGAAAAAAACACTTAGTAAATGTGGTGTACGGCCTTATAATGAGGGCATGAATAAAGAAAGATTGGATGTTAACTCGACTAAATCGAGTCGTAGTGGTTTTGCTGGTTTTTTTGAAGGTCTTCTCAGAAGATTTAGAACAGCGATGTTTATGGCGATGATGGCACCGATTGGGGTGTTGTATGTTCTCTGCATGGGTTTGTCCTTGAGTCCAGGTGTGTATTTATTCAATCAAGTCTCTCTGGCGACAGCGGCTTCTTCACCTTTGATTCACAGTGTGGCCTTAGGTCTCTCTCTGGCCATGGCATTTTTTCTCTATGGCTTCACGATTATTTTTATTGTTCCTTTGGTGAATAAAATATTACCCCTCAAAGTGAAGCCTCACCGGGACTCTTGGTTTTCTCTTTCAGTTCTTCCTTGGTATTATCACAATGCGCTTCATTACCTGGTTCGTTACACCTTTTTAGATTTCATCACACCGACTCCCTTGAATAAGCTCTATTTCCAAATGATGGGAATGAAAGTGGGCAAGGGCACCATGATTAATACCAGCAACGTCTCTGATCCTTGCCTGATTGAGCTTGGTGATTATGTTACGATAGGTGGCTCTGCGACTTTAGTCGCTCACTACGGGATGAAGGGGATGCTTATTATTGATAAGCTCGTCATTCACGATAACGTCACCATCGGCCTTCGCGCCTGTATCTTTGGTGATGTTGTTATTGGAAAAAATGCCACGATTAAACCGCATGAAGTGGTTTTACCAAAAAGCCGGATCCCTGAGTACAACAAGGATACGGAAATACTTCTTGCCATCAAAAGCGGAAATGCACCCAATGTGACTCAGAAAGAATAATTTAACTTAGTCGTTTAAAAGCTCACTTAGCCTGGCAAAATTGCCAGTAAAATTCTCAGGCCTTGGTTTAGTCCAAAGAAAGTCAGGCCTATTCTTAGAGATCCATTCTCCACCGATAACCTGTCCATACAGATCAATCTCAAGGGTGTAGCGAAATTCTGTTTGTTTCACATGGCCTCGACTAGAATTGCTCACAGGCTCCCAGTAGTTGCCAGTTTCAACGGCATAGGTGATGGTTGTATCCACCTGAACTGTTCGAGTCGTTCCTGGTGCGGAGTTTGATTGAGGGCCCTTAGGCTTTGTTGATATGCGAGAATCATAAGAAAATATGGGATGATTCCAGACTTCACTGAATTGGGCCACATCAGCAATCAGGCCCACGCCCTCAAGACCTATTTTATTGGTTATGATAATGTGAAAGGCGCCAGCATTTAAATCTTTTTGACATTCATTTGTCTCTTCACACCTGGTTCCCACTTGATGAGAGTTAGCAATCTGATAAGGATAGGCATAATAATAACTTAAAAGCCCTTTAATGTCGGATGAGCCAAAGGGAACTAAGAGTCCATGCGGATTTTTTAACACTTTGGGAATTGGTTCTTCATGGTTCATTGAAGCTGGGGCCCATCCATGACAAATGCCCTCCCAGTCTTCGGCGTGAGGATTTGATTTTTTTTCAACTTCACCACGGAGAGGAT
>CANFNN010000317.1 GCA_947448095.1 Bacteriovoracaceae bacterium
ACCACTTCAAGGACAAATTCATTTTCCATTATTCATTCCTTAGGTGTTAAACGAGCGAAGTATCGCTCCCGTCACCAATTGCCACCCGTCAACTAAGACGAAGAGCAGAAGTTTAAAGGGCATCGACACAAGCATCGGAGGAAGCATCATCATCCCCATGGCCATGAGAACTGAGGCCACCACCATATCCAGTACAATAAAAGGGATATAGAGAAGAAACCCAATTTGAAAAGCCGTCTTAAGCTCAGAAATGATAAAGGCCGGGATTAAATAATGAATAGGAACAGCATTAATGTCATCCGGAGCAGGCTCGCCTGTGACATCAAAGAAAAGACCAATATCAGCTTTTCTCACGTGCTTAGACATGAAAGCTCTGAGATCTTTTTCCAAACCTTTAAGAGCTTGAGTGGCATCAATTTGTTTGGCCTGATAAGGAAGGATCGTATTGTTATATAAAGATTTTCCGGTGGGCATCATGACAAAGATAGATAAAAACAGAGCGAACCCAATTAAAAGCTGATTGGGTGGCATATTTTGTGTGCCCAAAGCTTGTCGCATAAATGAAAGCACAACGACGATTCGAGTGAAAGAGGTGCAAAGAATAATAATCGCTGGGGCCATTGTCAGAACAGTGAAAAGTAAAAGAACTTCCATCGTATCAACAAGGTTAGTTCCCTGACCAAAATTAATCGCTACTCCCGGAAGACTAGCGTTTTGAGCAAAGGCAGAGCCGGCCAAGAGCATGGACCAAACAACTAAAGCAGCTCTTAAAAAAAACTTCATTCCTGACCTTCGTTAAAGACTAGTTAAACTCAATCGGCTTAAGTTTCTTCGCTTTCTTTTTGAGTTCATCTGAAAACTTCACAATATCTTTAGCTATGGCAATTTTAGAAAGTCCTCTTTCTTCATTCACCGGAGATGATTCCATGATATTTTCTTTAAGCTTAATCAACATTTCTGATTCTTCTGTCTTCTCAGCTGATCCAAGATTCATGTCGAAGTTCGATCCAGTGACAAACTTCTCCCCTTCTTTCATGAGGCCTGAGGTATCAGTCATTTCTGATAGAAAAGTAAAACCTGTTTCAGAATTTGCGACAAGAAAAATTTGTTTATGGGCCTTCACGATCATGAGGGATCTTTTAGGCGCAATGTAAGTCGTACTTAAGACTTCAATCATTTTTGTATTATTTAAAAAGCCTAGTTTCCCACGGCTAAAGACACCCTTTTTCAAAAGCTGAACCACTCCGTAAAACAAACCAAGAACAACAGCCAAAAAGATCGTGAACTTCGCTGCATATCCTGCAAAAGAGAAATTATTACTTGAGGAAATGGCCATCGGAACGTGTTTACTTTTAGTCGGAATTTTTGTTTCAATTTTAGCAATCGCTGCTTGCTTAACATTGATTTCATCCGCCTTAACTGTGTTTGCCTCAGCAAAACCAGCTTTCGGGGCATTCTCTTCCTTCATGAGTTTATTCAAGTAGTCCTCATTCAAGAGGTCTTTGGCGACTTTGTTTTCAGCTTTTTGATCGAGTGTTTTCTCTAAGACTGGCTTGATCACTTCTTTAGGGGCCAGAACTGGGGCAGCAAGGGCCGCCGTATTTTCTTTAACAACTTTTCCGCGAGGAAAGATCACTTCAATATTTGAATTTTTAAAGCCAACTTCAACTAAATCAGAAGAGACATCATAAGGAAGAACTGCTTTCACAACCGCTTTGCCATTTAGGCTATTGGCAGAAAGTTGGGCACCTTTAACGTTTTTAAAAATAGCATTGAAGCCGTCAGCATTGGCGACTGTGACTTCGATGATCTTTCCATAAACTTTGATATCGGGGAGATCATTCGATCGACCATCTAAGGCGATATTAACATAGCCATGATTCCCATTTGTAGTGAGCTCAACTGAGGTCACTTTGACCCCTGCTAGGGCCACCGAAGTGAGAGTAAGGGCCAAAAGAGAAATAGCGAAATTCATTTTCATAACAGTCATCCTTCCTGGTTGACGGATAAATCAAATACTTACTTCAGAGATTCAATGCGCTCTAAAGGACTTATGATATCTGTGAGACGAATCCCAAACTTTTCGTTCACCACCACGACTTCACCTCTTGCAACCAGCTTGCCATTAACGAGAACCTCTAAAGGCTCTCCAGCAAGCTTATCAAGCTCAAGGACTGAGCCCTGACCCAATTGAAGCAAATCCTTAATGATGACTTTAGCTCGTCCCAACTCAACGCTGACTTTTAGAGGGATATCTAAAATAAAATCAAGATTTTGAACCTTGAGCTTATTGAGGGCATCATCCCCTGCTTTGATCTGGTCAGCGAGTTCGCGGATAGCGTCTTTGTTATTTTCTGAAATGTCTGGTGAGGCCATATATTTTATTCCTTTTAACGAATTCTACGAGTGACTTGAACAGCGCGGTTGCCCTTATAGACACCAATCAAGCATTTTAATTTTTTTGAATCTTCAATTTCCAGATCAAGTTCACCAGAAACCTCTTGAGATAACGGAATCACATCTCCAACTTGAAGACCAATAAGATCCCCAATTGTCATATCCGTTTCACCAAGTTTCACAATTGCTGTTGCTTCAGCGTGCTGAACATGTTCCTGCATGGAACGTGTCCACAATGTATCGACAACATCATTGTCGGCCTGAAAGCTTGAAGAAAGTTTTTGTTTAATCGGCTCAATGGTTGAATAAGGAATAACCACCATGATGGTGCCTGACGCAGATTCAAACTCAACTTCAAAAGTAGTTGTGATAATAACGTCAGAGGGAGGCACTACACCGACGAACTGAGGATTGATTTCAGTTCTTGAATATTGAGCATCAATTCTGTGAACTGGTGCCCAAGCATCTTCTAAATCACTGATGGCCATATCCATCACACGTCTCATGAATGACAGCTCAATCGAGGTAAATTCTTTGCCTTCAATCTTTGTAAACGGACGATCAGTTCCACCAAAATAAGAATCGATAATGGCGTAGGCAAGCTTTGATTCAAAAACAATCAGAGCAGGTCCTCTAAGTTCATTAAAGCGCATGATGCACATACAGGAAGGAATAGGCAGTGTATTAACGAACTCACCGAATTTAAGAAGATCGGTTGAGATCATTGAGATAGTTGAAATTTTTCTAAGTGAGTTAGAGAGAGAGACTCGAAACTGACGAATAAATCTTTCGTAGATAATCTCGAGAATGGGCATTCGCCCACGAATCACTCGATCTTGGTTG
>CANFNN010000318.1 GCA_947448095.1 Bacteriovoracaceae bacterium
GAATCAAAGTAGGACTTAAAATTTAATAAATACAAGGCCTTTCGGCAAGAGGTTCTTCTACTTATTTTTTCATCAGTTTAACTTTTCTGCCATTTCCCGCTAATCTTAAGGATTTTGGGCAACTTTTGTCACCACCGGAGTCGCTACCCCCATGTCGGCCAGCTCCTGAACTGCCTTCTCATTACCACTTTGGGCAAAGGCCACCAGCACACTGTCACCGTTATTATCGAGAGCATTCTTATCAGCACCCGCTTTAATTAAAAGCTTCACGGCTTCAAGATTTAAACTCTTGCCCGCCACGAGCAGTGCTGTTTCGCCACTCGCATTTTTCGCTTCCATCTTTGCTCCGGCCTCAACCAAAGTGATTAAAGCGTCAGCGTTTGTTTGATTCAATACCTTTGATAGCTCATGAAGAGCACTGTTGCCCTTAGCATCGATGAGATTCACGTCCGCACCTTTTGATAGAAGTGCCTTGATCGATCCGTTCTGGGCCGCTCCAGAGGCCTTGAGAAGCGCACTCTTACCATCTTTGGTATGAAAATCTACCCACGTGTTGAGGGAGAGAATTCGAGAAAGCTTTTCCAAATCTCCTGAAACACTCGCCGCCTCAAGCATGTTCTGAACCGCCACTTCCGGAATCGAAGTCATGCGCGAAACATCTTCGCCGCGACATTCATCACTGGCGCACATATTTACTTCTACGCACATCTTAGAATAGTTAGCGACGTAATCCTCTTCTCCCCTAACTAAAATTCCCTCGACCGCACCCGTGTCAGCGTTAAAAACTGCTGAGCCAGAGTTGCCGGAAAAAGTATCAAGGTTAGAACTGAAGAAATTTGGGTGGAGATTCGCGCGCACATTAGCGCCATCAGCGACTTTTTTCGGAAGCCCTGAGGGATTTCCAATCACTAAAATTGATTGGTGATCAGCAATGACTGAACTATTATTAATTACCAGCGGCTCGCGATCAGTCACCGGACGATCAAGTTGAACCACGGCATAATCTAAACCGAGCTCATTAATCAGAGCATTAGAAACAACTTTTTTACATTTATAGATATTCTCTTCTTTGACATCAACACCCGCAAGCTTGGTCTCTTTATTCACTTCAAAATCAAAGACCCAGCGGTACTCATCACACATGTTCTCCACTTCGGCACAGTGACCGGCCGTCACAATCAAATCCGGAGCAATTAAAAAGCCCGAACAAATAGAAGGATTCGGTTGGTCAGCAAAGCGCGTGCCCTCACAAAAACTAATACCCGCAGCAGCAGCTTTCTCAAGACTCATGGACTTATTTTTCGATGGACCACTCAACCAGTCACTAAGGGTTGACTGGTTTAATTGAACCACACCAGGTCTTAACATATCCATACGAAGCTCATTACTTGAAATCATCGAAGCCGTGGACTTGGCCAGTACCTGGTTAGCGGCCGTTGCCTCATAAACCTCGTGACGGTTATCCTCTCCATAAACCACCAATGGCCCGGCAAATGCCTGGGAGATAAAAGTGGTAGAAAGAACGGCAAGCTGGATGACTTTTTTCATGAATTACTCCTAATAATCGATGAGAATTTATAGCCCAGATTGAAAGATATGGGAGAGAATTTAACGCATCGTGTAATTTCTCTCCATTTGACTCTAAGTCATTAAAAAGGGAGACTTTTAAGTCAGCATTAAAAGGATAACCATGGGTATTTACGTCAACCGAACACTTAATATGAAACAGATCTCGGCGATCGGATTCGACATGGACTACACGCTAGTTCGTTATGATTCAGAAGCTTTTGAGGTCATGACCTATAAAGAGATCAAGAAAAAATTATGTGAAGTAAAAAATTATCCCAAAGTGGTGAATGATTTAAAATTCCAAATTAATCTCGCCATCCGTGGACTCGTGATTGATAAACCTCATGGGAACGTTTTAAAACTATCGACTTACAGTAAAGTGAAGCACGCTTTTCACGGAACCAGTGAGATGGATTTTAAATCTCAACAAAAAATTTATCTTGGTCTCACGATTGATCTCAATGATTCAGACCGCTTTGCCATCGTGGATACAACTTTTTCTATCGCCTACTGTGTGCTCTACATGCAAATAGTCGATTTAAAAGATAAGCACCCGGAGCTGAATTTTCCTGACTATAAAACGATTGAAGAAAATCTTTTGGAAGCTCTGGATATTTCTCACCGTGACGGAACCCTCAAAGGTGAAGTGAAAAAGAATGTCAAAAAATACATCGTCCAAGATCCAGAAAGTGTGCGCGCTTTAGAGAAATTTAAAAAGCACGGAAAAAAACTTTGGGTCATCACGAACTCAGACTTTGATTACACAAAACTTTTACTTGATTACGCGATCAATCCTTTTTTAAAAGAGCATAAGACGTGGTCGGATCTCTTTCACATCGTAGTGACGGCATCAAATAAGCCGAAATTCTTTACTGATAAACTTCCCCTTTTAAAAGTTGATCCAAAGACGGGCTTCATGAGAAACCATCATGGCCAGATAGAAGACGGTATCTATCAAGGTGGGTGTGCTCAGACGATTCAGAAAAGCTCAGGGCTCTCGGGTGAGCAGATTCTTTACCTTGGGGATCATATCTACGGAGATGTGCTTCAAATTAAAAAGAGCTGCAACTGGAGAACGGCACTCGTTATTGATGAACTCATTCATGAAACTGATGCCAATGAAAAGTCGGCCGCTATTAATCTTGAAATTAATGATCTGATGAAACAAAAAATTGATCTGGAACAAAACCTGGATGAATTATTTGATAAAGAACTTGAAAAGGGTAAAAAACCCGACAAAGCCAAGGTTCAAGATCACTTCCAAAAAATTGAAAAAGTGGATAAAAAAATTGGGAAGCTCATTCGCGCCCATACGCTGAATTTTAATCCTTACTGGGGCGAAACCATGCGGGCGGGAGTTGAGCCAAGTCGTTTAGCGGGTCAAATTGAAAAGTATGCCTGTATCTATATGTCAAAAGTGGCGGACTTTATCGACTACTCTCCAAGAACTTATTTTCGTCCTAAGAAAAAGATGCTTCCTCACGAATAAATCCATCACCCTCTAGAACTCAATTTCAAAATGATTTTCTAGGGGGGACTTGGATAACTCCAAAACTTCTCTAACTTCGACATCAAGATCAAGAGTCAATTTTATTAAATTTTCCAGACTAAGCTTACGGTAATTGGCGACGAAAGCTTGAGTCTCAGGTCCCACATCTTTAAGGAA
>CANFNN010000319.1 GCA_947448095.1 Bacteriovoracaceae bacterium
AGTTCCTGCAACAGTGTTCACGGCCAAGCCGATGACCCCTGCAAATCCTGAGGTATCCACAGTAAAAGTTTGCGTACCAAGATCGTAGGCAGGGTTTAATCCACCCGTTATCGTTCCAGAAGTCCTGACGTTAGTTATCTTTGTAGATCCTAGCAAAACACCAACAACGCCTCCAAAAATAGCCCCTGCATCGATAGTGGCATTAAGGTTTTGGATGACAATGTTATCGATGACTCCCTGAGACTGACCGGCAAGAGTGCCTGAAATACAGGCAGTAGATAAATCCAAAACAGAAGAAGAGAAAGTTAAATTTTTTACAACTCCAGAGGATCCTATGTGATGAAAAAAACCCAGATAACTTTCAGGAGTGGAATTTGTAAGCTTCATCCCAACAATACTGAATCCTTTACCATCGTAGGACCCGTTGAAAGGCCGAGAGCTCGGCACATTTCCTATGATGGTCATAATATCACCTGTAAGGATAGGCGAATCAATCATCCCCAAAGGAAGAAAAGATTTAACCTCACCTTTCAAATTAATATTCGCAATCTGCTTATAAAACTTATCACCAAATTGCGCATAAAGAGTGGCATCAGTAAGTTTTTGATCCAATTCGGCGAGATCCAACTCATCACAAATGAGGTACGGACTTATTGATGTACCACTCCCTCCACTAAACTCAATTAAGGAGCGATCAGTTGGACAACTAAAACTGGATGAATCACCTGACTTCACAATCGAAAGGTGACACGAGGTAACTGAGAAAAGAAAAAGCAAGAAAACGAGGTTTTTCATTTTGATTCTTTATCGGAATAAACGACTAAAAACCTTAGGAATAACAAGCTAGGATTCAACCACGGCGACTAAAGCATCCATGGCCTTATCGAATGGTCCTCCAAAGTAAATGGACTGAAGTTCTTGAGCAATTCTCGCATGTTGGGAGTAATCAAAATGGCACTCCTCCAAGCGCTCAATGTATTCGTGGCATACGATAAAGATGGCAGATAATTGATTAAAGCGACTTGCGGTTAACCCATAAGGATACCCTTTTCCATCAGGCCTTTCATGGTGCTGCTCTACGATCGTAATAACTTCAGAGGGAACCACATCGCGGCGAGACTTTAACTGTTCGGACATCTTTTTAGGGTGATCAAAAATATGTTGAGGAAGAGAAAGGTCGTTTGAAGCGCATTTTTTAATAACCTCAAAATCAGCTTTGTCTAAATGTATGTCACATAAATAATTTGCGAGCATGGCTTTTTGCAGGATAAGTGGACTATTCCAAGAAAACTTTCCCAGGACTAAGGACAAAAGATAATTGGTCAAATTTAACTTAAGGAATTCATCAGAACAATTTTTTTTAAAACGTTTCACAAAAGCATTAAGCCCGGGTGAAGAAGCAAGGATTGCTTGAATATTTGCATTGGCCGTATTCATCACATCAATGGCTTCACTCGTTATTCCAAATTGTTTGATAAAATCACGAGTAATATTAACGGCCGCTTGGTTTACCTCGACTTGCTTGGCTTCGGGAAGAGTCGCTAGTTCGCTTGAGTTAAGCAAAATCAAGACTTGATTGAATTCTTCTTGGGTAAGATAAACTTGGGAAACTCCCTTATCCTGAAGTTTTTCTAAGATATACTTAAAAGCATCATCAGGAAAATTCAATTTCACGATCTTCTCTGATATTTTTAGAAAAACGGAAATATCTTTAAAGATCTCAGGATTTGCCAACAGCTGAACAATAGGGACCAGTTTGTATTCTTCATTCATATTAGTCATTAATTAGTTGTAGTGAAATCGAAATTGTTATCACTTATAGGGTTGCCATTAGCATCTTTCATGCCCTTCATGGAAAATCGGCATAGAGAGTTTGAAGGTAATGCGCTCGACATCCCAAGCTGAAAAGCATGCGAAAACGGTGAACTCCAAGACTTCGTGAGAGTTTGATTGAATGAACCGGCATTGCAAGTCAGTTCATACAGACTTAAGTCCTGCAGGCCATCCACATACTGATTTGCCTTAATCGTGATCCAGTTTTGACCAGGATTTAGGTCAAGAGTAAAAGTGCTAAATGGATCTACTGTGAAGGAGACCTTTCCAGGGGAGAAGACATTAAAAACCACGGAAATATTCTCAGCGGGCACGCTGCCGGCCGCCGACACAATGTTATGTGAAGGTGAAAGAGAGAGCACACAGCTTTCCCCTTGGATGAGAGGCCGAGGGAGCTTAAGAAGATGGCGGTAGCTTGAGTTTGAAGGAATGGGCTGCCCAGCATTGGTGATGGGTTCCACTGCAAGAGTTTTATCACCACAAGTGAGGAGGAAATCATCCCCTGAAATATTGGAATGAATTCCGTTGTATTCAATATCTAAATGATTAGTGGGAGCAATTGTCGCAGCGGCAGTACTGTCAGAGCACAGGTAGCGGCCATTAGATGTCCCATTCTTAAATCCATAAACAAGGTTAATACCTTTAAGCGCTTGAGAAGAACAAGCACTCTCTACGGGCTCTGGTTTTGTCTCTTCAACTTTCTCGATATTAAGATTGCACGCGACTAGTTTAACTTTCTCACCTGAAGAATAGGTTGAGACGACAAAGTCTCCAGAAGATGAACCAACAGCATTAAGAACTAATTGTAAGGAATCATTCCCTGCAAGGAGATTGAGAGTTGCTTGCTCCGAACTTGAATAGTTTTCTACCAGTAAAAGTTTATCCACTTGAGTAAATTCTTTTTTCAGAGTGAAAGTTTTAATTTTATTCAAAACATAATCTTGGGCCGCATCTACTGCTGAGTCAGAAACTGATTCAACATGTTTAAAGCACTGCTTAATACTAACTTTGTACTCACCGTAGTAACTCTCTGGAACTGTAAGAGCGACCGGATCAACTGGGGTTCCAGAATTATCATTCTCGGTGAAAGTAAATTTACAGTCGAAGTCAATATCCGAGAATCCTACTAGGTCCACATTTCCGGAAGTCTGATCCTCTTGAAAAGTAAAGTTAATGAACATTTCAATGTCTGGACTCAAAAGTTTTACGGACTTCCCTTCAACACTTTTGACAAATTCTGTTAGATCCTTATCGCCGCTGAAGAGTTTTTTATCTGAACTTATGCTCAACTGCTTTATAAAACTAGCATTTAAACTGTCTTGATTTTTGACGAGGGACTCATCGGCAGGCCTGTCATCTTTGTATTTACAAACAACGTCCTGTCGCTCATATTTGGCGGCCC
>CANFNN010000320.1 GCA_947448095.1 Bacteriovoracaceae bacterium
ATCCAATTTCATTTCAAGTTCTTTATTGTCTCCAACCAGAACTTGTTTGAAAAACTCTTTAATCTTAATGTCATCAGCTGTTGTAGTAGCAGTATCAAGGAGATTCTCGACTTCAGAGTCAATGGCCACGAACTTGAATGATTTTTCTTCAAATTTTGCCATTTCTGCATGCTGCATAAAGTGAGGATCAATATATTGATCAGTCTCAATCACTTGGATGCCTTCGCTTAGTAACTGCTTTCTTAGCGACTCATCACTTCTGTCTTTTTCAAAATATACATACTTCTCTTTGAGCTTTTCTTTATAAGCATCCGGAATTGAAGCCTGATATTCATCAAGGGTTACCAGTTTGCCGTCTGAGTTTTTGAATAGGGCAAAATTTCTCATGACTTCGTCAAACTTGGTATCTTGCATGCAACCATACTTAACGAACAAGCCGATATCTTCCCAGGCCTTCTCATACTTTTCACGATCATTGTTGAAGAGTTTCTTTAATGACTCTGCAACTTTTTTGATGATGTAGTTAGAGATTTTTTTCACGTTTGGATCCCCTTGAAGGGATGAGCGTGAAACGTTCAACGGGATATCAGTAGAATCAATTGCGCCTTTGAGAAGTCCAAGAAAATCAGGTACTACACTCTTTACGTTATCTGATACAAAAACTTGTTTTGAATAAAGTTTAATACCGTTCTCTTGAACAGGTTTACTCATGTTTACTTTCGGGAAGAAAAGGACACCTTGAAGGGTGAAAGGATGATCTACGTTTAAGTGCAACCAAAAAAGTGGCTCTTGATCGGCCGGAAACATTTTGCGATAAAAATTCTTATAATCTTCATCGGTCAAAGTGGTTTGATCTTTTTTCCAGATGGGAGTTGTTTCATTAATGATTTCTTCTTTGGCCTCTTTGTCACTTAGATCAATAAGTGCAATTGGCGAAGGCATGAAGTCACAATAACGATTTAGTGTTTCTCTTACTTTCCAGGCATTCAGAAAGTCTTCTGACTCTTTATTGATAAAAAGTCTGATGGTGGTACCGACTTCAGTCTTATTTGATTCTGAAAATTCATAATCAGTATCACCCAGGCACGTCCATTTTGTCGCAACGGCTCCTGGAACCATTGAGAGAGATTCGACTTCCACTTTTTCTGAAACCATGAAAGCTGAATAAAAGCCTAGCCCAAATTTTCCGATAATTTCGTCTTTTGCTGTAGTATTTCCCGAATCATTCATCTTTTTGACGAATTCTTCTGCGCCTGAAAAGGCAAGCTGTGCGATGTATTTTTCCACCTCAGCTTCATTCATACCCAGGCCATTATCGCTTACCGTGATGGTGCGATTGTCCTTATCGACTTCTATTTTGACCTTACCTTCCGGGGTTTCATGGCCTTGGGAACGGGCGAGAGTGGATCTTTTGGTGATGGCGTCACAAGCGTTAGAAACCAGCTCCCGGATAAAAATATCATGCTCCGAGTAAAGCCATTTTTTGATAATCGGAAAAATGTCGTTGGTTTTTACTGAAATCGAACCTTTACGTGTGTTCATAGTCATGTGTCTCCCTAGTGTCATTTTGTCATCTTGTCATTTTGCGTAATAATCCACTAATAAGATGGTATTGAAAACTAAATCGTCAAGGGTGCTTTAAAAAATGCCTAATACAATCATGCCTCTGTTCATTCTTACGACTGGCGGGACGATCGAAAAAATTTACGACGAATTTGAAGGGGCCCTTCAAAATAAAGATACCATCGTCAAAAATAAAATCCTTCAAAAGCTAAGGCTCCCTTATACCGAAATTCAGGTCAAACATATTATGGCGAAAGATTCGTTGTTCATGGATGATAAGGATCGGGCGTCAATTCTTGATTCAATTAAAACTTACTCTCGTTTTGGTAATCCCATTGTTGTTCTTCACGGAACAGATACGATGGACCTGACTTCAAAATTTTGCTTTGAAAACTTTAAAGAGATTTCCGTCCCAGTGGTTTTCACGGGTGCCATGAAGCCTCTTGGGTTTGATGATTCAGATGCCGCTCAAAATGTTATCGAGGCGATCTTTGCTGCGCGAATTATGAAGCCAGGATTTTATGTTACTTTTCACGGAAAACTTTTTACCGTTCCGAATTTAATAAAAAATAAACAACGTGGGACTTTTGAGGAGATTCAATCATGAAAATTTTTATTGTGGCGTTGGCCCTTCTCTCGTCGAATGCAGTTTTTGCATGGGGGAATAATGGCCATCGAGTCGTGGGTGAAATTGCAACCAGGTTTCTTGATGTGGATGTTTTAGTCAAAGCTCACAAACTTTTAAACGGTCAGAGCTTAGCGCAAGTTTCAACTTGGCCAGATGAAATAAAATCTGAGCCAGCGACCTATCAGTATACTTTCAATTGGCACTACACAACTTGGCAGACTGAGGACCATGATCACAGCGAAAATGATGAAACAACTTCAACTGGCTTTCTTTTAAAATCTATTAATGAGCAACTGGCGGTTTTGCGTGATCCCAAGGCCACTGATGTTCAAAAAGCTTTCTCGTTGAAATTCGTTGTTCATTTAATTGGCGATATCCATATGCCGCTTCATGTAGGCAATGGAACCGATCAAGGTGGAAATTTTTGTAAGGTTACCTATATGGGCCAGCCAACTAATCTTCATGCTGTTTGGGACGAAGGGATGATTGATTTTTTAAAATTAAGTTTCACTGAACTGGCCAAATTTGTCTCTGAAGGTAAGAGCGTGGATGACTTTAGCGTCATTAGATCAGGTACGGTTGTTGACTGGGCGCTTGAATCAAAAAATATAGTTCCGACTCTTTATCCTGCAGATGTAATACCCTCGCCAGAGCCAATGTCTATTCGCACTTATTGCAAAAAAGATGTGCTGGCTGAGGAGATGCCCAAATTATCTTATGAATACGCCTATAAATTTGTGCCCGTGATGCAAAAAAGGCTTTATGCAGCTGGAGTTCGGCTCGCAATGCTTTTGAATCAGAATCTTAAATAATAATCCTGTGGTTGAGGGAGGGGGGAGATCTCCCCCCTCATCAATATGCCACATATTACTGCCATTTTATATCCCCGTTTTGATTGATCAACTATTCTATGTCACAGAAAAGACACTTTTTGCTTGAGATAACTCCTTATTATCTTCCTTTCTAGGCGATAATAATTTTAAGAATTGGTATGAAAGCGACC
>CANFNN010000321.1 GCA_947448095.1 Bacteriovoracaceae bacterium
CCAAAGAAATATCTCAAAACCGGAGAGGTCTTTGGACCTGATAGAACTCCGATGGGGGATCATTTAGGAATTCATCACTATAATTATGGAGGAGAATATACCTCTCCTCAATTAAATCTAAGTGAGCCCTTGTATGTAACAAAATATTCGGTACATGAGAAAAAACTTGAAATCTCTAAGGCGAGTTTTTTTGTTCAAAAAAAGTTTATCCTTTCAAAGTGTAAAATGTCCGAAGAAACATCTCTGACTGAGCCTCTTCACGGGGTCATGAAAACTAAAGAAGGGGAGTCCACTGATTGCTGGATTTTTCCCAAGTCTTTATCGGGTGCTGTTATTGAACTTGAATCTCCTCAAATCATTCATGAGGGCGAGATGGTGACAATTCTTAAGAAAAAAGGCAAAAATGCCAAAGTCTATTGTACTGGAATTGTGAAATATATAAATGAAGAACCAACAGATAGAGACCAAGGAATTGAAAGTGTTAAAGTTGATTACTCTCGCGATTTTTAGTTTTATTTTTTCTGCCTACGGGCGAGCACCATCAAACTATACCCAATTAAGAAGTGAGCTCGCTAAAACTTCGCAAAATGACTTAATCAAAGTGGTGAATGATTTTGTCAAAGTTTCAGCTCCCTCAAGAATGATCAGTTTACCTGGTCATGACAAGGCCAAAGACTTTCTCCTTGAGACGATTAAAAGCTACGACTCCAAGGGGTCGGGTAAACTGATTGTAGATACTTTTTCTCCGGATACTGAAGAGGCCAAGCGTTTTTATCAAAATGACTTTGATCAAAAAGTTGAAGGCAAGGTTTCAAAGTTTGCTCCTGATTATCAGAAGTGGCTTAAATTTACGACTTACATGAAATCAACGGCCGAGCGCTATAAGTCTGTTCAGGGGACTAATATCATCTGGGAGAAAACTGGTCTTGATGCGAATAAAGTCTTAGTCATCACGGCCCATTATGACACTATTTCTCATGACCCTAATACGCTTATGATTACTGAAAAAAGTCCCATGCCTGGGGCGAACTATAATGCGTCGGGAGTTTCGGTGGCACTGGCCTTGATCAAAACTTTAGCGCAAGTGGATTTGAATTATTCAGTCCAAGTGGTTTTTTTGGATTGGCAGGGAATTGGATTTTTAGGATCCCTTCGCTATTCTCAGGAATTAAAAAAGTCCCAAAAAAATGTCATGGGATTTTTGAACCTTGAAATGCTTGGTCAAGACACAAGTTTTCTGGATAAAACAAAAAAGTCTGGAAACATGTGTGTGTATTATAGACCTCAGGACGAAAAATTTATTCAATTACTCACTCAGCATGGCTCTAAAGTTACGAGTGGCGTAAGTTTTGAACCCAAGGCGACTGGTTTTGACAACTCAGACAATTTTAGGCTGTGGGAGCATGGCTTTATGGGCGGAACCTTTTCTCAGAACTGGGAAGATGATTTTAATCCCAAATTCTACCAGACTCCTCAGGACACTCCTGAAACTCTCAACCATCAGACGCTCTATTCTTCTTACCAGTACTTAGGGGGAGCTGTTTTAGGAACCCTGTTGGATATTTCTCAGTAAAAGGCTTTCGTCTTATTGGAAAAGGGCCCCAAAAGCGCTATAACCTGGCCCATGAATCTATCCTTTCAACCTGAACTTTTGGCCGAATACGGCCTCACTTTAAGTGAGGAGCAGTATCTTCAAAATGCCTCCAAGACAGTCATTGTGGGCATGTCGGGTGGAGTGGATTCTTCCGTGACGGCACTCTTAGTAAAACTTCAGGGCTATAAAGTTTTGGGCCTTTTCATGAAAAACTGGGATGAGACCAATCCCGATGGCTCGTGCTCGGCCGATAATGATTACCAAGACGTGATAAAAGTTTGTGAAAAATTAGACATTCCCTATTACTCAGTGAATTTTGTGAAAGAATATTGGGACGCAGTTTTTCAAGAATTTCTCAGTGACTATCGTCAGGGCTTCACACCTAATCCGGATGTTTTGTGTAACCGGGAAATTAAATTTAAAGTCTTCTATCAAAGGGCGAGACTCTTAGGAGCAGATTTTTTAGCTACCGGTCACTATTGTCAGCTTGATCAGCATCAGCTCACTAAGGCGATTGATCAAAATAAGGATCAAACTTATTTTCTCTATGCCGTTCAAAAAGATGTTTTTGAACATGTGCTTTTTCCTATAGGGCATCTGCCTAAACCTAAAGTCAGAGAACTCGCTGAAAGATTTGATCTGGCAACAAAGGCCAAAAAAGACTCAACTGGCATTTGTTTTATTGGAGAGAGAAATTTCAAAAATTTTCTTTCTCAATATATTGAAGGTCAGGCAGGAAATTTTGTCGATGTCTCGGGCAAAGTTCTCGGTAAGCATGACGGGGTTTGCTTTTATACCCTAGGGCAACGTAAAGGCATGGGCATCGGTGGCCCGGGAGAAGCGTGGTTTGTGGTGGCGAAGAATCATGAGCACAATGAAGTGGTGTTGGCCCAAGGGGATGATCATCCCGCTCTCTATGCTGATGGACTTGAGGCAATTGAGCTTAATTGGCTCTCCAAGACTCCTTCAGGAACATTTAAATGCAAGGCGAAGGTTCGCTATCGTCAACCAGAGCAAGACTGCACAGTGGTGGTTCAAGGCGATAAAGTCATAGTGACTTTTGATTATCCGCAAAGAGCGCTTACTCCAAGGCAATCAGTGGTCTTCTATCAAGGGGACAATTGTTTAGGTGGTGGGATAATTTCCGAGATTACGCCTAACTATTTTGAATTAGGTAAGCCCTTACCGGAAAAATTCTAGTTTATTTAAATCCATTCCTGACCGATAAGCTTCAAAATGGAGCTTATTGATGCTTAGTAAATTTGATGACCTGAGTGGCCTGTTTAAAAATACATTTAAACTGATTGGAAAAGATAAAGATCTTCTTCAGCCAATTCTCTACATGGGAATTTACCGCTCGGTTTCTGTGTGCCTGGCCTTCACTGGTATTTATTTTTTCTTTGTGGCCCAAAGTTACGGATACGGATTTTTATCTATTCTTGCTAATCTGGCCTATGCTCCGCTTTCTGCCTTTCTTCAGACTCGCCATAAAGCGGCCCTAAGCTGGATGAGTTTTGAAGTTCTCAAAGGCAAAGACACAGATTTAAATTCAGGTTTGAGTAGGATTAAAGGC
>CANFNN010000322.1 GCA_947448095.1 Bacteriovoracaceae bacterium
AATCTTATGTATGCCTGCTTCTTTCTTCAGCGAGATCCCGAAGCCTTTATCAACACATTAATGGATCATTTGGATGTTTCTCGAATTGAAGTCAATTTCATTCGTTTTGGTGGGAAAGTTTTTGAAGGCGTTGATAACCGTTTAATGAATTTGCATCTCCTTAAGCAAGGCATGACCCATGCGATAATGTTCGATGAACAAGGATCAGTGGTCTTGCCGGCTGATCATTTGCACAAAAAAGATGTACTGGTTGTTCGCGGATCATTCAGACCACCGACGCTTGTGAGCTTTGATATGATCAAGTCAAGTTTGGCGCAATTTTCTAAAGACATCGGAAAAGATGAGTCTGAAATTGTCGCCGTTTCGGAAATCACGATTTCAACCCTTAAAGCGGAAGCCGGGGACGTTACCAATGAAGATTTTCTTGCCCGAGTGGACTTATTATGTGCTCTGGGACAAAAAACTCTGATCACCAATTATCCTCAGTATTATAAACTGGCGAATTATTTTGCTCGCATGAGTGTTCCAAACCTGGGCCTCATGCTTGGTATTTATAATTTTCAGCAGGTTTTTACCGATACAGAATACTCTAATACGGAAGGGGGCATTTTATCGGCCCTGGGACAACTTTTCCGAGATAATGTTCGGGTTTACATTTATCCCTACAAATCTGAGAAAGGGGTGGTTGAGTCACTGGATAATTTAATTGTTCCGGAAAATTTTAAGCATGTTTTTACTCACCTAAAAGAAAATAAAAAGATTCTAGATGTCGCGAATCCTAACAAAGCACTCCTCCATATCTATTCTTCAAAAGTGCTTCAGATGATCACTAGTAATGAGCCCGGTTGGGAAGCAATGGTTCCTCCCTCGGTTGCGAAAGAAATAAATGAAAAGTGTCTCTTTGGTCATCCATGCTTTATCAGGAAATAAAACTTATGAAACTTACAATTCTTGCGCTTTTAGTTCTGGTTGGTTGCTCAATGACTCAAGGGAAATACAAAAAGAAGTTTCATCTTGAAGATTTTCAAACCACTATGGAGCCTGCCGCTGCTCATGCATTGCTGGCGCGTAAAATGAAGGATTGCTATCCTCAGTCTGCTTACCCTGTATATGAAAAGACGGTTTCTCATTTTGATGTCGTTCAGCAGGCAGGAACTATTACTTACGAAATTGATAATCAGACGATGGGGCCGCAAACGATGGTCTTAGTAGAAGTGGTAAAATCTCCCACAGGATCTGTCGTCGAAGTTTATTCAAAAGGTGATCTTTTTAGGCCCGCAACCGTTTATCAGCATCAGATTCATAAGTGGTTAGATGGTAAAAAAGTTGATTGTGATAGTCGGGGTCAAATTTAGTTTTTTTCTAGTGCTATAAGCTTTCGCTTCATTTCTAATCCGTGGGCAAAGCCTCCAAGGTTCTTTGTTCCAACCACTCTATGGCAGGGATAGATTAAGAGAAAGGGATTACTCCCGCAGGCGGATCCTATCGCCTGATAGGCCTTTGAATTTAATTGAATCGCCAGATCTTTGTAAGAGGCGACTTTCCCATGAGGGATATTTTTCATTTCTTTGAGCACACTTATTTGAAAATCTGATAATTCAGTGAAGTCTAGCTTGATGGTCCATTTGTGATCTTTGCCTGCTAAAAAAATACCCAATTCTTCAAAGCATTGCCTGAACAATGGATTAAGCTCCGTAGGCTTGGTTTTTTTGACGACGTTGATCGAACTTAGGGAGAGTCCATCGCGGGTGGAGAGTTTTAATGTCCCTACAATCGGAAGTTCTGGAAGAATCGCAAATTGTTCTTTCATGCTTTAAAGCCTATCATATTGAGACATGAATGTCTTTGTCTCACCCTTTAATAATCCCTTCATCAACCTTGCTTTGGAAGATCACTTCCTAAGGCAGGGTGCTGATTTGCCTCTCGCGTTTTTTTACGTCAACAGGCCTTGTGTTGTTCTTGGTCGATTCCAAAATCCCTGGCTCGAATGCAATCTTCCTTATCTCGTTGAAAATGACATTTGGATGGTTCGCCGTCAAAGTGGCGGGGGTTGTGTATTTCATGATGAGGGAAATTTAAACTACAGTTTTATTTATCCTGAAGGCATGATCAATCGCAGCCGAGGAGTTGAGCTCATGAAAAAAGCCTTTTCCAAAGCTGAAATTCCTCTCGATATTTCTCCACGCCATGATCTTTGGTTAAACGGGAAAAAAATTTCTGGATCTGCCTTTAAACAAACTAAGGATGCCTGTTTTCATCATGGGACTTTTCTCGTCTCCTCAGATATGGATAAACTCGAAGAGAGTCTCAAGCACACCATCATCCCGAAAGAATCAAAGTCAATTGCTTCTGTACGGTCCAAGGTCATCAAGCTTCAAGAGGTGTTTCCCGGAGTGACGATTCAAGATGTTATTGATTTGGTTTCGCACGAATTAAATTCCATCCCACAAACGCTTGATGGATCTTTTCTCTCATTGCCTGAAGTTCAAAAGAGTTTTTCCCAGCTCACGAGTTGGGAGTGGCTATGGGGAGAGACTCCGGCCTTTTCAGTGGGAGATTTAGTGGTTCATAAAGGTTTTTTAAAAGAGCCCTTCGAGGCGAGATTTACTTTCGAAAATTTAAAAACCATCTTGCCAGCTTCTGAGCTTAATCATCTTTTTCCCGATTTCTCTGATCAAGAACAAAAACGCCAAGAAGTTTTCTGATCACCCTGTGGTCAGCATCCCTGAAGCAATTCCAGTCACCGTTGCCCTAAGAAGCTTTTTATCCTTTCTTTGAATGGCAATGATTTGCATTAAATTGAGTGGATAAATCAAGGCCGAGCGCAGATGAAGGCTCTCTCCAAGCCAAGGCCTGTACCACAAGAGGTTGGTTTCCTCTGTTATCTCAAGGAAAGCTTTCAGCGTTTTACAAAATTCATCCTCCCATTCTTCAATTTCACTTTCGTTTTTGGCGAGGATTTTTAATTGTAAACTCCAAACTGAGAGTTCGACCTTCGCGAGGCTAAAGGCGAGTTGTTTTAAAAAGATGTGAAGAAATGAATCTTTCTCATTATAGAGGTGTTTGATTTGATTTTTTTCTTTGGTCGTAAGTCCTTCCCATGCACTGCCTAGTCCCCACCAATTTAAAAAAAGTGCTCTATTTTGTGTCCAGCAAAGAACCCAAG
>CANFNN010000323.1 GCA_947448095.1 Bacteriovoracaceae bacterium
ATATCGAACAGACGATCACATCGGCCCAACATGGCTTTGATTCTTGGAGAAAGCTCTCTTTCGAGCAAAGAGTAGTATTTTTAAAAAAATATCAAGAAGTTGTTAGAGCACGAAAAGATGAAATCGCCATGGCCCTTGCCCTCGAAGTAGGAAAGCCACTTTGGGAAGCTAAAACAGAGGCAGCAGCTCTAGACAGTAAAGTCTCCGTCACCATTACCGATTCCTTAGAAAGAATCAGACAAGAAACAATTAAGGACGTAATGCCTAAAATTGACGGGCACGTTGTCTACAAACCCTTAGGACCTTGCCTTGTGATCGGTCCGTTTAACTTTCCTTGCCACTTGGCCAATGGACAAATTCTTTCTGCACTTTTGGCAGGAAATTCTATTATTTTCAAACCCTCAGAAAAAACGATCTACTCAGCTCAGCTCATGATTGAGTGTTTTCACCAAGCAGGGTTTCCGGAAGGCGTGATTAACTTTATTAATGGCACTGGACATACGGCCGGAAAGATCACTGGAGACAAACGAATTCGCGGTGTCTTTTTCACAGGCTCTAGGGGTGTGGGTTTGCGGATTCTTGAAAATACTTATCAAGACTTGGGTAAACTTGTTGCCCTTGAATTGGGTGGTAAAAATTCCACTATCATTCATCATGATACGAATATTTCACATGCTCTTCCGGAATTGTTACGAGCGTGTTTTTTAACTTCAGGCCAACGATGCACATCAACCTCGATGATTTTAGTTCACCGTAAAATTGAGCAAGAGTTTATTGCTCAGTTTAAAGCACTTACGGAGAGAATTAAAGTTGGGCATCCAACAAAATCCGCCGATCCTTTTATGGGTCCATTAATTGATGAGCACGCTGAGAAACTTTATTTTGAATTTTGTAATTTTGGTAAACTTGAAGGTGCAGAAGAAATTGTATCACCAAGAAAACTCGATATTGGTTTTGAAGGACATTACGTCTCTCCTTCGATCCACTATGCAAAGAATCCAAACCTCAAAGGAAAATTCATTCAAGAAGAAATCTTTGGACCGAATTGTTTCTTTGTTCCCTACGATGATATTGAGGAAGCCATTAAAATTGCCAACTGTACTGAGTATGGTCTTGCGGCATCGGTGTTCACTCGTGATACCGAAATCTACAAGCTTTGCCTTAGAGATATTGATGCAGGTCTTTTAAATTTAAATCGCTCCACTGTAGGAGCAACAGCACGCATGCCATTCGGAGGCGTAAAGAACTCTGGTAATCATCGTCCTGCTGCCGTGTCTATGATTGATCATTGTGTCAGTACTGTGGCCTCGCTTGAAACGTTAGATGACAATAGTTCAAAAATTTCTGATGTTGTAGGATTGAAAGATTAAATTATGAATACACTTTTGACTGACGAAAAGGAAACGCTCAAAAAAGAGCGCCTTTATATTATTATTCTTTCTGCCATTCAAATTGTGCATATTCTCGATTTCGTGATCATGATGCCTTTGGGGCCACGCTTTATGCGGGTTTTTCATATCAATACGACGGAATTTTCTACACTGGTTTCAGCTTATACGTTCAGTGCGGGAATTGTTGGGTTTTTTGGTGCCCTTTATGCCGACCATTTTGATCGTAAGAAATTTTTGTTGTTTAACTTTACCGGATTTATTGTTGGGACTTACATGTGCGCAGTCGCTCCAAACTTCGCCGGTCTTTTGATTGCCCGAATTGTGGCCGGAGCCTTCGGGGGTGTCCTGAACGCCTGTGTCCTTTCTATGGTGGCCGATCTGATTCCCTTTCAAAGGCGCGGCATGGCGATGGGTGTTGTCATGTCCTCATTCTCTATAGCAAGTGTTTTAGGGGTTCCCCTTGGACTCTACATCGCTCAGATATTTGATTGGCACGCAGCTTTTTATCTGATTGTTGCCATTGCTTCAATTTTTTGGATTCTTTCGTTCATTTTTCTGCCTTCAATTAAGGTCAGAAAGACCCAGCTCACAATAAGAGAGAACTTAAAAAACTTTAAACGTATTCTGAGTCAAAAAGATTATTTAGAGAGTTTTACCCTTACCAGTATTCTTGGTTTCGGTATCTTCATGATCGTACCTTTTATAGCTACCTATATGGTTAGAAATGTGGGACTGACTGAAGCACAACTTCCTTTCATTTATCTTGTCGGAGGAATTTGCACGATTGTTTCGGCCCGTCTTATTGGTAGGGCCTGTGATAAAATTGGTAGTTACAAAGTTTTTAAATTTGTAGCATTCTTATCAATTTTTCCAATTTTCTTTCTTACAAATCTTCCTCAGGTGCCTTTGGCCTTGGCCCTTGCTTGCTCATCACTTTTTATGATGTCGGGTTCTGGACGCTTTATTCCTGCGATGACCATTATTAGTGCTGTCGTGAAACCGGAAGAGCGGGGAACCTTCATGAGTCTGGAAAATGCCGCTAGGCAATTGTCTTCTGGACTCGCCTCTCAGATTGCAGGTCTGATTATTGGCGGAGGAACAGCGAGTGCTATCACAAATTACAATGTTGTTGGCTATATCGGTATTGCGACCTCTTTGGTGGCAATCTATATCGCTTTCAAGATTAAGACCAAATTTAATCTGAGATAATTTATGGGTTTTACATCTGGACATTGGGCCGCCATTTTAGCTTTTTCAATGTGGGGTCTTTTTCCTATCTACTGGAAATTTTTTCCTGAAGTTGGGGCGTGGGATTTATTTGCCCATCGTTTAGTTTGGTCTTTCGTTTCACTCATCTTTATTCTTCTTTTTAAAAAGCAGCTTGGGTCACTCAGAACCATTTGGCAGTCCCCTAAAATCAGACTCATGCTAATTGTCTCAGCGATTCTTATCTCTTCAAACTGGCTTCTCTACATCTATGCCGTGAGTGTGGGAAAAATTCTTGAAGCCAGTATGGGCTACTTTCTCAATCCTCTACTGAACGTGTTTCTAGGATGGATTATTCTTAAAGAAAAAATTCGCCCAGGACAGTGGCCAGCGATCATCCTTGGATTCCTTGCGATTGTTTTAATTGCGATGCAGAGTGGAATTGATAATTTTCCTTGGATTGCTCTCACACTGTCTCTCACTTTTGCCATGTACGGCCTCATTCGAAAGATGGCCCATGTTGGGCCCCTCGAAGGTCTCGCCTTTGAAACCTGTATAAT
>CANFNN010000324.1 GCA_947448095.1 Bacteriovoracaceae bacterium
CTTTATTACCTTTAATTAAATACTGGGTAGCGTTCAGAAAAATTCGAGACTGAGCTTCAAAAATTGAATGACGATATTTCTTCGAGAGCTTAACTCCCTTATCTCGTTCAATGACGTAGTGATAAATTAAAACGAGAGTGATCACTACCGCAACAACTGTTAAGGCGTGATCTTTTCCCCATTCTAATAGAAAAGCGTAGTCCATTCAGTTCCTACGGTTGATAAAGAAACGCTGGACCGGCCGGACTTGCTACTTTGTGTTTAAGCAAACTTAAAGTGTCCTCGCCTTCTTCAAGCAAGTCTGAAATTGAGAATTTCTTGTGTACAGGTTTCATATAACGAAGGGCAAATTTCCCCTTAAGCTTTAACTCTTTATGAATGGCCCTACCTGCAACCCACAATCCACCAAGTTCATCGACAAGACCCAATTCTTTGGCTTCATAACCATGGAAGATCTGACCTTGCGCCAATTCGTTGATATCTTTTTTGAGACGATCTTTTCTAACCGCCGAAATATCATCTTTGAATTGCTTATGAGTGCCTGCCAAAAGATCAGTTAGAAATGCCCGCTCTTCGTCAGTCATTGGGCGCCCAGGATTACCAATGTCTTTATAGCGTCCGGCCTTGATTGTCTCAGGCTTATACTTGGCAAATTTGTAGAGTTCTGAGAGATCTGCCATTTGCATGATCACCCCAATTGACCCCGTCAACGTCCCTGAGTTTGCCCAAATTTTTCTGGTTGCCGCGCCAATGTAGTAGCCACCACTCGCTGCAACTGAGCCAAAACTTGAATAGATTGGTTTTTTCTGATCAATTCTTCTTACTTCTTCATAGATTTCCTGAGTCGGAGCCACTGCTCCTCCTGGGGAATCAATTCTAAGAATAATAGCCTTAATATCTTTTTCTTCCTCGGCCATGAGAAGTAATTCAACAATTTTCTTCGATTCACGAATCTCATTTTCAATCGTAATCACAGCAATCTGAGCGTTCTTCTGACTACTCAGAAGATCGCTACCCATTGAATCTGTATCTTTGAGTTTCGAAACAGTGAAAAAAGCAAAAAGAATAAAAACAAAAAACAGGACAGTAACGAGAATAAAAATCCCAACTATCCCTTTAGATCGTTCGCGGCTCACGTGGAACTCCTTCCATAAGTTCATTAGACGCTTAAAGTATAAACGGGATTATCAGAAAATGAAATGTTTAACTACTTAGAAATAGAAGCCTCTACCCGCGCATTCTGTCTCTAAACGGGTGATTTCCTTCTTAATAGTGGCAGGAACTCCTAAACGGCTCTTGCTCAAAAGGCGGTTGTATTCTTGGCCATACTGCTCAGAGATTCCTGCTGACTCAATGACGATAAGCGTTTCATCGTTTACGTAATTGGCCGCATCCGACCAGTTTTGAGATCCCACAACGACAATTTTGTTATCGATAACACCAAATTTATGGTGAAGAACGTCTCCGTTTGCAAGTGTTGGAACTCCAAATTCTTTAATAGGATTTTTCCAGGGATGATTGTCAGGTTCGAAAGTACATTTAGGACCAAGCATTTCTACTCCGGCCATATCTAAAAGCTCGGAATAATCACGAAAAGCAAATTTTTGTTCAACCAGAAAGCCAACTGAGACGCCAGCGTTACTGCGCTTCTCAACTACATCAGAGAGGTGCTGGTCAGAATAAACAAACAAAGCTGCCTTGATCGATTTTTGAGCCTTGGCCAACTGACTGGCAATTAATCCATTCACTGATTCTTCCCAAAGGTAGCGCTGAGATGTGGGAGAAAATTGGATGGTGATTTTTGTGCCACTGACTGAGACAACTTGAGGACCACGGTATGTTTTATTATGACCGAAATTTCCGCGCTTTCCGTTGCCCCAAAGCTGCATAAATTCTTCTTCGAAAATCACGCTTGCTGAGGCCGCTTGAATCACAACCATTGAGTTAGCATTGCCTCGAGAACCTGGAGCTAGGATATCTCCGTGAACACAGCTAAGAGTATAATTGGCAGAAGCAACAATGGTAGTTTTACCATCAATGACCATAAATTTATGGTGCATTAAACCTGAGCCATTCGAGCTATCAAAAGTGTCGTCCATAACCGGAATTTTTGCGACCTGAAGCATATACACAGCATCTCGAGTCTCGAGCTCGTCTTTACTAAATTTTCCGTCACGATTCATATCTACAAGGGCTTTTAAATCGGCAAGCTTTGAAGCTTCGTGCTCATTATCGTCTTCGTCTCTTTGGGTCATAACAGTAAAGTTATAGTCATGCTCGAGGACAACACGAACATCAACTCCCTGATTTTTCTTTTCAATCAGGGCCTTAGCAACCAAAGGGAGGCGAAATTCTTGGACGGCAACGAAAATAGTCTTCTTGGCTTTTGAAATTTCAGTCAGAAGAATTTGCTCAAGGTTATCACCTGAACGAGTAATGCCTCGATAAGGATCCGTGTATGAAGTTTGGGGGTTTTGATTAAAATATGCTTTTACAGTAGCCCAAACTGGAGCAGTGATGAACAAACTAAGGAGGGTCAGTTGCCATGTTTTCATGCAGTGAGACCTTTATTTAAGTACCTATTAATGAAGCTAATACTTGAGTTAAATAATCCTAATATCAGCTTTCTTTGTCACTCTAAAATTTCTAACACTGCCATACATCAATAAATTTTACTCAGTCTAAGTCCCTATTATTACAAGATAGCTTTAGTTTAATTTGGATTGTCCGAAAAGACATATAAGCAGGGACCATTTATCCTCCCGGCAAGGAAACTATATGAAAAATTTTATTTTACTTGGACTTCTAACAATCGTCACCCTTAGCTATGCCAAGGAACCGATTGAAAAAGAATCAATGGAAGAAGCCGAGGGATTTAAAATTGAAAAGGCCACACCTGAAAAACAGGCCGGAAGAGCGTTTGCCGGTGGTAAGGCCAAAAAAGAAACTGAGTATGTGAAAAAGCAAGACGAGGGCTCTAAGACTGAAGATTCTGAAGTACAGTACTGGAAATACCAGGAATAATAACTGGTTTTTTATCCCAAACGTTTACCTTATCAAATTCGCTCTTCAACTGACCACAAGCTGCCAGGATGTCACTTCCCTTAGTCGTACGGATAGTGCAAGTAAACCCACGCTTAATCATATGATCTA
>CANFNN010000325.1 GCA_947448095.1 Bacteriovoracaceae bacterium
CAAGGCATTGCGCATTTATCTCTTTGGGTGCCTGAATGAGAACTATTAGCGCTAAAAATGTTACACTTTTTTTCATCTTAGAACCATCTCGCTTTTTATTGAATTATTAATTTCATCTTGGCCTATCTGATTCAAAAGAAAATGTGGGGCTGAATGGGCGTTTAAAACGAATAAAAACAGAATGAGAAGTATTTTCATAGACATTCATTTTAGCAAATCTCATTTTGAGTGTCAGGAGAGAGAATATATTGCCAGAAATGCCAAAAAAGTCCTCCCCGATGGGTGGAATTATTGCAAACGACCTCATTTTCATGCATATTAAAGGGAAATTGATCGTTTTGGAGTGACTCATGAATTTTAAATTTCTTGTTCTTTTCTTGCTGACCTTTAGCCTTCAAAGTTTGGCCTACTCTTCTCACCCCTGCGTTCCAAGGCATGGACAAAGTGAAGTCGATCTTAAAAATCCCGACCAGCTCTTAGAAGCCGGGCTTTATTTGATGAGAAACTTAAGAACTTTTGAGGCCATTGAATGCCTTAATACTGCCAAAATCATCTCGCCAAAATATTTGGACGTGAGACTGGCCCTTATGAATTCATTCCACGACCTGGGCGATAAAAATAGTGGAATGCTCGAGGCCAAGGCCATCGGCCGCTTTGGGCAGCTGAATGAATACTATTATGAAACTTATATGACCTATCTAGCGAAGCTCAACCGTCTGACTTCGAGCCGATCCTATCGCGGATACACTTACCTCGATATTTAAAACTTTATTTAGCGAACCGGAGCACATTCAAGATAAATGTTTCGACAATAGTACTGACCAGCATAGTGGGTTTTATTATCGTTTACAGGCTTTGAATGCGATTCAAATGTCACCTGTACTTTGACGTATTTTGAGTCATCAAGATCCTTTTTTCCTTCAGCAGTTTTAAACTCGTCTTTCAAAACTTCTTTCCCGTCTTTGATTGTGTAAGGACAAGGTCCGGAAGTTCCATCACCATTTGTACCATTGAAGCTTAGATCGACTTTAGATTGATAGACCGCTTCAGACTGACCGGCCTGTGCAAATAATCCAGGCAAGATTTTATCACGTGCACTTTCGGCCCTTGCTTTCGACAAAGCGAGAAATCCTTTCTTACAAAATTTCTTAGAAGCTTCTCCGGTATTGTTTAAAGAAGAAGCAGAAGACAAAACAGATACGTGGTGAATCTTAGCACCTTTTGAAATTCTATCTCTAATACATGAAGTCACTTCATCCGTGGCTTCAGTACCCACTTTTTGATCAAGAGTTGAAGTTGTCCACTGATTATCTTTAAATAATCCACTCACATTTCCAGCGCATGGGGGAAACTCTTCGGCCACATAGTAAAAGCCGCGAGTATTCACTTGGCCTTTCTCACAATATGTTCCACGGTCATAGAACTTTTCATTTAAACTTTTGAAATGCGCGTCTTTTTCGGCAGCATAAGTGGGAGAAGCAATAATATCTTTGATTTCTTTTTCAGAATTAAAAATTTTAGACGGAAAATAGGTCGTGGTATCTCTATGCTTCACAACTGGGTTGCAATCGTTTTTCTTAGCAAAATTCACATATTTTTCGACCATCGTCTCTTTAAACTTCGGAATATCGATATCAGCTTTACCTTGATTCGAGATCCAATCCATTAGGTGAGTGGGAACGTAACTCTTATCCACAGACGCACGATTTTTATCGAAGTCAAACATTTGTCCGTAAAAAGAATTTTTATATGAGTCCCAATATTTTTGAACTTTCTCTTTTTCCTTTTCACTATTACTCAAAAGACTCTCAATACGTTTTCTCATCGCATCGGGATCCGGAGCATTCTGAGCACAGGTCGCCATCTTATCAGTCACCTCACAGCTCTGAGCTGCAAGTTCATCAACCTTGTCATCGTTATTTACCGAGCACTCTTCATTTGCATAGGTGGCCAGGGAAATAATAAGAAAAGAAAGGATTGAGAGATGTTTTTTCATGTCTCTATTCTATTCCTGATCGATTAAGAAACCATGCTTTAGCTTGAGGGGTGTTTTTTACCTATTAAGTATCAGCCACTTACGGCTTTTCTTGTCGAATTACAGAAAATCATGAGGCCTGAAAAAGAGGCATTTTCAAAGCGACAGACGAAAACCTGACCACAAAATAAAATTACACAATCGCCAAATGGGCCGAAACCATGGCCTAACGTAGACCTTGAGCTTCAGTTTGAGCTCACTTCCCTCTCGAAAAAATTCGAGCCGCACTGGCCGCACCAGCCTAAAGCTCACAACATAGGAGCCGTAAAAATATTCAAGACTTCGGTAACTATCCGTCACTTCCCCGACTGCGCCGTGAACACCGAGAAAGGGTCCATGGTGAATAACTCTCCCTCTTGAGAACTGGCAGCGAATTCCACCCGGTAAGGAAACAGCTGGCCCTTGGTCAAAGTTTCTCTGCGCTGAAGTTTCTTCCAGACAGAAGATATTTTATCCATTGGATAATGAAAGTTGCGCTCATATACGTGAACCACGAATCCTTGAGGGCAACTTTGTTCCTGATTCACTGGGCCCTCTCCACTCTTAAATTTGATTCCTCGCCCTTAAAAGTCACTTCATAAAGAATGGGATTGCAGCAAACCTCGCAGTCCACAATCATCTCTTGCTGGCTTCCATCTTCGGGATAAAATTCCATCCAAATCTGCTCACCACAATAGGGACACTGAACCGAAAAATTTGTTTCCATAAAAATCCCTAGTCTTTAAGATCTTTGATTGGTGCATACTCAAGCATTTTTTCATGAGTCGCCTCTAAATCAAGCAGAGGTGCAACTCCTGCGCGTTTGGCCTCTAGCCAGCGAAGAGCACACAAGCACCACTTATCCCCAGGCTTCAGTCCCGGAAAGTTCCACTCAGGCCTCGCGGTCATGAGGTCATTGCCTCGACTCTTGGTGAATTCTAAAAACTCTTTAGTCACAGTCGCGCACGCCACGTGAGTTCCGTGATCTTGCGGACCCGTATGACAATTACCATCTCGGTAAAAACCTGTTTTGGGAGAATCACAGCACTTCTTAAGAGTTGTGCCTAAAACGTTTTTTGAAGGCATAGACATATTTTGCGCCATAGCAGATGTACATAAAAGGATAGTGAAAAATA
>CANFNN010000326.1 GCA_947448095.1 Bacteriovoracaceae bacterium
CACAGGGCCGTATAAACCTTAGACAGTGAATCTAACACTTTAAATTTGTCCAATATCTTGAGTCGTTCAGTAGCAATTTTGGCTAGTTAGGTGCATTTTCTTTAGGGCTCTCTAACATAAACTTACATTGAGTAGACCTTTGATTGACTTTGTTTTTGACCCATCGATATGCTCACAGGCAACTTGCTACTCTAAGGATTGAGTAGCTCACTGATTCAAGGAGCTAAGAATGACGGCACAAGATCTGGCCACAAGTGGTACAGAAACAAATGGGAAAATCAGTCTCGAGGCTTTGGCCAAGATGACAGGATTTCCTATTGAAATGATCAAAGAGGAAATTTTCAAGGGTCAGAATGATCAGGAAGTTTCTTTGGATGATCTTCGTACTGCCATGCTTTCGTATATCGACTCGACTATGCTACTTGTTGGGGATGATAAGTAATCTTTCACCCTTCCAGATACAAACCCAGGACTCAACTCCTGGGTTTTTTTTTGCCTAAAAACTTCTGCCCATAAAGTTCCCAAATTTATAATCATTCAGTGCTCTCCAGACTTTTGGCGTGAAATCCTCTCTAGGAAAACTTTGAATCTCTCTGAAGGCTTCCTTGCGAATTTCGATATCATTAGACACAAGTTGATCTGAAAGATTCTCTAGTGTTCTCTTACTTAAAGTTTGCTTCGAAATATTTCGATCCTGACCAGGGATTTTCCATTTCTTGGTTGCCTTGACTCGGCTAATTTTTTTTATATCATCGACAACTAATTGATCGAGGCATTGGTAAGAAAAAATCTTTTCAATAAACGGATAGACCTGATCAAATGCTGAAGTCCAATAGGTTTCATCGGTTCCAATGAAGCCACTTGCAGGTGCCTCTTGATTGATCCCTTTTGAGAACCAACGAATTGAGCTACAAGAAAAAAATCCGAGAATACGGGCCTTATTAGGATCTTCACTTAAGACTTTGAGCATCGCTTTTTTGTCCCTAGGGTGCTCATGATACCAATCATAGTCGACGTGTCCATGGCGCAATTTAGGTGGATCAAAATCAGGGCCTCCTCCATCTCGAGAATGACCTAAGTACAGAGTCACCTCAGAATTGCGAAGTCCGTTGAAGTACATTTGTTTTACGGTTTCACTTTTCTTTTTTTGAAGGGGAGACGACATATTGTCAGTGTTATCAGTTGAGAGGCTAGGTGAATCAACGGTTAGTCTTACGGTTTTAATCAAACCGTCTGGGCCTGTCATTTTGCGAGTCAAAATATAAGGCCCAGCTCCAGTAAGTTGAAATCCACAAGATTTAGTGGACCAGGATTTACAGGGAGCTGTCATGGTGTTGAGAAATTGCTGGAGCATCCGATTATCCCAAGTCGATCCATCCTCAGCATCGAAGTAGCCATAGGCGACCGTCACATTGATTTCAGATTTTGCCATTAAGCTTAAATAATCATTCTGGCAGTCGGCTTGATAAATGGGTGAGAGGGTTTTCGCCGAAGCTAGGGAGGCGCAAACTATCATTGAAGCAAATATGGCCCGTTTAAAAGTATTCATGAGTTGATTATGGGGCAAGACTGATCGCCACTGTCGGGAATTATGCCTAGGTTGTAACAGTTACAGAGAGCTTTTTAAGTCATTTCAAAGACCTCTGTTAAGTTCCTTTTCTAGATTCCGATAGTTACATCATAGAATCTTTTATTTTCTGAAGGTGCTTATGGATATTTCAACCGTCGCAGGTTTAGTTTTAGCAACTGTTTCCATTATTGGATCCATTCTTTATGGTTCTCCCATTTCCATCTTCATCGATGTTCCTTCGGTGGCGGTAGTAGGGGGAGGAGTTATTGCAGTGACTCTGATTAAGTGGCCAATGGAAAACGTTAAAGCACTCATGGCCTATTACATGAAATCAATCTTTACGACAGTCGTAGATCCTAAGGCAATGATCGAGGAAATTCAAAAGCTGGCAGAGACTGCAAGAAGAGAATCAGTTTTTGCTCTAGAAAAAGTTCCTGTTGAAGATAAATTTTTAAAGAAAGCTGTCACGCTTGCAGCAGATAACAGACCACCTGAAGTTATCACTTCTATTTTAAGTTTAGAAATTGCAGCGATGGAAGACCGTCACTCAAAAGGTGTAGATGTTTTAGAAGGTATGGGAGCTGATGGTCCGGCCTTCGGAATGATTGGAACACTGATTGGTCTCGTGCAGATGCTTCAGAACATGTCGGATCCTTCATCGATTGGTCCCGCCATGGCGGTAGCACTTCTAACTACATTTTACGGATCAGTTCTGGCGAACGTTTTTACTATTCCTATTGCTGCCAAATTAAAACAACGCTCTAAGCAAGAAGCAACGAAGATGAATATCATCGTTGCAGGAGTTCTAGGTATTGTGGCCGGAGAAAATCCACGAGTGATTCGTGAGAAGCTAGATTCGTTCCTATCTCCAAAAGATCGTTTAGTGGAAGAGAAGAAGGAGTAATTTATGGCCGACGCTCCTAAATGTCCTCCCTGCAAACCTGGTGCTCCCGGTTGGCTGGCGACTTTCTCAGATCTTTGTACGCTGCTTTTGACGTTTTTTATTTTGCTCCTCTCGTTTGCTAAAACGGAAACAGCGAAATACGAAGCGGCTGTTGGGTCTCTAAGAAATGCTTTTGGTGGTAACGTGCTTAAGGCGGGAGAAGTGATTCGTTCGGGAAAATCTCCTAGTGATGCGGCGACGATGATTGATTCGGATATGCCGGCCAAGCCTTTTCCAATTGAGTTTTTAACGGCCGAAGGTTTACTCGATAAGCATGAAATTAATCGTGATTCAGATACGCAGTTAAATCAGCTGAAAAAAATGCTAGCAGATAATGAGTTGTCTGAATCGGCCAACGTTTATGAAATGCCTGAAAGCATTAATGTACGAATGAAAGACAAAATTCAATTTCGCACTGGCTCTACCGGGATTGATGATATTAATATTCAAGTTTTTGAGCGACTCGTGAAAATGATGCGCGAGAATACCTGGCATATCATGATTGAAGGTCATGCTGAAGCGGGAGAAGTTTTGGCAAAAGATAAATCTGTCGATGCTTATACTCTTTCTGCACAACGGGCCTTGGCAGTATCAAAGTCATTAATCCAAAGAGGAATTTCTCCTAGTAGA
>CANFNN010000327.1 GCA_947448095.1 Bacteriovoracaceae bacterium
GCATAAGGGTGATTCTTAGAGCAACATGAATTCCCTGATAGCTTCTCTTCTTTTGAAAGTATCAAAATACCCAAGCTCGATGAGCTGATTAGTATAGGCTTTTTCGAACGCTAGATAAGACAGCAAGTCCCATCCTTTATTTTCCTTGGCCCCCAAGCCTCTTAGAAAAATTCGAATGATGCCTGGGAATTCATGCAAGGTTCCCATCGCAAGCTCTCCTAAGTCCTGACTAGGCATGAGGGCCAGAATGGGGATGTGTCGAAGTTTGTTCGGCATTTGGGAGAGATGCTCTTTGGCGATGAGTGAGATGGTACTATTAATCCTCTCGGTTCTTTCTAAATCTGTTTCGAGGGAATCTAAAAAAACAGAATTCAATAGCATCCCACTTATTTCAGCAATCGTTAAATCCCCTTTGGACATTTTTTGATTCAGCTCTATGGTTTCATTTTCACTTCGTGAATGCCTGATACCAATGGCAATGATCCGATCCGCGCCCATCTGTATGGCTGGCCCCAAAGGAGAGCTCAGCCTTATGCATCCGTCGCCGTAAAAAATCCCATCAATTTTTACAGGAGGAAAAAAAAGCGGTATCGCACAAGACGCCATGACGTGGTCAACAGTGAGAGGTGTTTGAATGTCCAGCCTTGTCGTGTGCGTGCCTTGATGAACATCTTTTATTCCGTCATAAAAACTGATCGCAGTTCCGGAGAGATAATTTGTTGCAGAAACATTTACTCCCCGCAAGATTCCCTCTTTCAAAAATTGGGGAATTTTTTCCAGATGAAGTTCTCGATTTAACAATTCTCTGAGAGGCCCAGTATCTAATAAATGGTTGATAACATTTTTTTTTCCATAAAGACCACCAAGTCCCAGTGTTCCAAGCCATCTCGCACCAAGGGCAGCCATGTAGATAGAATCGGTTCTGTAAACCATTTCAGTGTGTAGGTTTAACCACAGGTCCCAAAGTCCTTGAGCCCCTGCTTTAAAATTATCAGCATGTGACATGAGATAGCTTCCGTTAATTGCGCCAGTAGAAGCCCCGGTGATTACGTTAAAAGGAATTTCACTCTTTGATGAAATGTCTGCGATTGCTTGAATGACCCCAACTTGATAGGCGGCTCGAGCACCACCGCCAGTGAGTACTAGCCCAAGGTTCATAATCAAATCATATGGCATCTGAATCAAAAATGACCTTAAGAAATTATGGTTTCTACGACCTCTAGGGCCAACTCTCAAATGACATCCGAGTCCTTGCTCACTTACTAAAAATAGTTATTTTAATTACATGTTTCGTTGAAGAAAACTGGGGAAGCCGCATGAATCAAATACCAACTATTTTAATTGTTGAAGATGAACCCGAAATTAGAAATGTGATGCAAGAGTCACTGGAATCAATTGGCCTTAACATTCTAACTGCTGCCAATGGTCAGGAGGCCTTAGGGAAACTTGGAAATAACGCAGGGGTTAGTTTGATATTACTTGATCTCATGATGCCCGTAATGAACGGTTGGCAGTTCCTTTCTGCAATCGAGAAAAGTCCTGTGTTAAAAAAAATACCTATCATCGTAGTCACAGTTTTTAGTGATCAGGCCAAAGATTTAAAGGTTCGAGGAGTGATTAAAAAGCCTTTTGATTTGAATGATCTGATCAAGGAAGTGAATGAAATCTTGAAGCCTACCGCAATTTCCCCTCAATGACGTAGTCACCTAAAATGGGCAAGTCGGTGTGAAGGATCAGTTTAAGTGAATCCCAGCCCAAAGCATTGGTGGTGGGGTGATAGCTCAGGATCATTTCTGATTTCTTATTATCTGGAAGGATTTGAATAAGGTGAGCATCATTCAAGGTGCCAATCGTTGTTCGTCCTAAATGGACAACCGAAGCTTCATCAATGCGCATTGATTTCACTTTTTCTAATTCCAGATAGCCTCGCTCATCCAGGAAAATAGCAGGTAGCTTTTGCTCGTATGTGCCTTTGAGGAATTGATTAGGAACAGGAACAAGTGTCTTTTTTTTAATTTCATACACAATATTGATAAGCATTTGATCAGAGTTTTCTATGGAGCTTGGGGTCGCATCCAAAAAACCGCCCTTGTGGAGCTTTCCAGGAAGAACATTGAAGTGAGAAGTCTCAGTTGCCCATATATTAAAACTTAAAAACAAACAAAAAATAATAAACTTCAAAATGGCCTCCAGAATAGGCTGAGAAACTATCCTAAAGCCTATGGTCTGGACACTGTAAGTTTTACAACTCAAGTAGGGGTCACATATAGGGAAAAATTTCATGCTCACCGTCCAAGAGGAGTTATTTGAATTAGTATCGGCCACCATTCTTTTTTTAAGGTCTAATCATGAGATTTTTATCCCTCGCTTTTTTATTACTTCCTCTAACCTCATTGGCGCAGGAGAATCTTACTGTCAGTGATTTCTACCTTAAGCAGTCTCAGGGCATCATTGAGATGAATCCTCTTGATGAAAGAGAAAATCAATTACTAAAGAAAATATCGACTAAGGAAGGATTCAACCAGCAATACTTGGTGGATGAGGATACCTATTTTTCGACGAATACAGACGCCATTTTGGCGCGTTCGAGTGCTCGAAATCTTGTCGAGGCACGAAAGGATCTTTTTCGCGGCTTAGAATTTAATCGCGAGGAAGGAAATTTTAAGTTTCCATTCCCCATACTTAGTCAGTGGGATATTTTACCCCATCCTCCTATTCAGAAGCTTATGAAGCCCATGCAGTACTACACTAAGACCTATCTTCCGAATCAAGAGTACAATCTGGAAATGCTGAGTGAGAAATTTAATCGAGAACTCAACGACCTTACGCAGTCAGACCTTACTTTCGGTAATCAAGTCTCTCCTTTACAAAACCGCCAAGTCTTTATTGAAATGAAAAAAATGATTTTTGAGGCACGTGAATATGTTCTCATAAGTAATATGTTTATTACCTGTGATGCTTCAGTTATACCGATGGTTGATATTATGGAGCAGAAAGTAAAAGCGGGGATTCCGGTTCACATGATTGTCGAAAGAGTTTTTGCCTTGAAATATTCAAAATGTTTGAAAAAGCTTAAGTCCGTTGGGGTAAATCTTTTTTATAACGATAATATGCTCAAATTAAAAAAAC
>CANFNN010000328.1 GCA_947448095.1 Bacteriovoracaceae bacterium
AAATACCTTTGTTCCTGAGTTTGAATCTGAGTACGCAAGGCTGTGCCGGCAAAAATTGGGGCTTGAAGCGGAAATCAATTCAGACTTTCCTCTTTTCATTGATCTGTTGAAAACTCTTGGGACATTGAACGTGGATTACACGTATTTTTTTAGACAACTTGCTCGTTATGAAAAAAATAGGCCGGAATCTTTTAAACCGTTTTGGGATTACTACGGAAATAGAGCTGAGATCAAGACGTGGCTTCTGCGCTATGATGAGCGCCTGGGTCTTGAGGCCTTAAGTGACCTTGAGAGATCCCAAAAAATGCTTAAGACTAATCCTAAGTATGTGCTGAAAAATTATATTGCTCAGGAAGTGATTCAGGACGTGGAGCTGGGAAATTCAGAAAGGCTCACGGCGTGGCTTGAAGTTTTTTACAAGCCTTTTGATGAGCATGTGGCCTTTGAAAAATACGCAAATCCCACACCCGCAGAACATAAGAATATTTCGGTGTCTTGTTCGTCTTAGATTACCTGAGGCTCGCGAGTTCTTTGGTCACGGCACTGGCTTGAGACAAATCCGTTTTCACTCTTTTTAAAAGTAGTACAAATTTGGCCTGCGTGATTTTTCCTTGGGCCATTTTATCACAGCCAAGTTTTTCAATACTGTCAGTAATGGCCGATATTGAGAGATGCTGAGGCCAGAGGTTTTCTTTATTGTTAGAGCCTCCTGCACACAAAGAGATATAGTGATCAATTTTATAACTTGATCTCGTGCTCTCAGTTAGGCGAAAGCCGAGCTTTCTATAGGCCGCGAAGACTTCATCTTTAATTTCAGTCGGAACATCTCGCTCACAGTAGCCGATATTTTCGGGATAGCGGTAGCGCGCGGGCCTGTCACACAATTCACCCGGAGTAATATTCGCCGGTCCACTGGGGTATTCGTTGACGAACTTCTGGGCCAGTGCCAGGTTTGAGAAAATCAAAAGTATCCATAAAATGTTTTTCATGGATAAGAGGTATAACCCGGATTGGTGAAATCTTAGGGACTTGTGAAGATTTTATCTAGCGCGGCCTTAAAATTCTTCACGGACTCGCTACTGGTTCGAAAATACAAGGCGGGCTCAATCAGTTCAATCTCCATTAAGACGTAGTGACCTTGCCACAGGACCACATCGACTCGGGCATAGAGAAGCTCAAAGGGCACCTTCATGACGAGCTCTGTGGCCGAAGTCAAAAGCTCCGCAGAGGGGACAAACGGTGAGACATTTCCCCCGTGCTCTTCTTGCACGCGAAAGTCGCCGGATTTAGGCACTTTTAAAATGCCGTGACTAAAAACGTTGTGAAAAAAATGCAGCGAGACTTCACCCTGTTTAATTTCTTCCATAAAGGGCTGAAGTATCCAGTCTCCGGCATAAAGCTGCGAGAGGACGGATTCATGATTCAAATCCTTTCTCTCTACAATAATCGTTTTATAGGCATTGGCCGAAATAGCGGGCTTCACGATAAAGCGCTCATAGTCCCAAGACTCGGGCACCGTGATTTTTCCTGGATAGCTAAACATCTCGGTGGGAACGATCCGAACCCCACGAGATTCTAATTCTTTCAGGTACCCCTTATGAAAATTCCACTCCACCACCTCGGAGGAATTTAAAAGCCTGGTTTGGGTCTGGATGAATTTGAGTTTTTCTACAAACTCTTTCGGGCGCTTATGATAGTCCCAAGTGGTGCGGATGATGACGAGATCAAAGCTCTTCCAGTCTGCGTCCAGGTCCCAAGGAATACTCGTGACCTGATAATCCTTTGAATTCTCAAGAAAACTGATCGCGAGAGTGTCATCAATAATGTGCCCTTCTAGGGACTGGCAGGATAAAAAGCAGATTTTTTTCATAAGCTATTTTAGGCCTAAGATTTGAGTATTGGATATTTTTTTTTCCTACTCACGGGGCCCTCGGCCTAGTATAGGAGTATGAAAACCAAGACACCGAGAGTTGTATTATTAGTTGATGATGAAGAGAGCTTTTTTGATCTCTATGCCTGGCATTTAGAGAAACATGAACAGCTGACTTTTCTTCGCGCTCAGTCTGGGCATGAAGCTTTTAGGGTCGTAGAAAATCAAAAAGTCGATGTCGTGATTTCTGATATTAATATGCCTAATGGTGACGGCTTTTGGCTTTTAGATAAACTCACGACTCACTATCACCACATCCCAGTGATCATTGCTTCCGGCAACACTCTTTATGAGGAAAGTGACATCCTAAACCTCGGGGCCCGAGACTTTGTGCCAAAACTTCAACTGCATAGGCTTGGGCCAAGTTTTTCAAAACTTCTCTAGATTTATTTTTTGAGCATCTTGGCAAATTTCTTCGCCTCATAACTTAAGGCGGCTTTTTCAATCCACTGCTCACAAAATTTAAGTTTTGTAGTCACAATTGAGAGCACTTCTTTTCGAGTGTAGCGTTTTGAGTTGGCGGCCACGAGATGCCAAGGTGAAGTTTTAGGACTGCATTTCAAAAAGATTTCATCCACGGCCTTAACGTACTTAGACCAATTCTTTCTGGCATTAATATCCGGCATGCCAATCTTCCACTGCTTGTAGGGATCTTTCAGGCGGTCTTCAAAACGATTGAGCTGCTCATCTTTAGTGATCCCTAAAAAGATTTTAATCAGGGTGATGCCGTCGTTTTGGAGTTGGGCTTCAAACTGATTGATCTCTTCATAGGCCGATTTTAATTTCTCAGGACTTGTTAAGTGATCCACTTTTTCAATCAAGACTCGTCCATACCAGCTGCGGTCAAAGATTGTGATGTGGCCTGGGTTCGGAAGATCCCGCCAAAAGCGGTAAAGCCACGGCTTTCCTTTTTCATCTTCAGTCGGCTCACCCACGGGAACTACGCGCACGTTGCGGGGATCGAGGCGCTCAGTAAGAGCACGAATCGCGCCACCTTTTCCGGCAGCATCAAAGCCTTCAAAAATAATAATCACGCGGTCTTTTTTATGAAACACACCCTGCTGAATCCTGAGCATATTGAGTTGAAGCTTCTTGGCCTCTTCGACGAGGGCATCTTTATTGTGGATGACTTTCGGGGCAAGAGTCAGCTCTTTTAAAAGTTTAGAAAGCGACATAAAGTTTTTCAT
>CANFNN010000329.1 GCA_947448095.1 Bacteriovoracaceae bacterium
GTAATATTTGGCCTTTCTTGATCCTCGTTGGATCTCTCTTTATTGATCAGTGGACCAAGTCCTGGGCCAAAGGATTATCAACTCTCCATTTTAACCAGGGTTTTATCATGGGGGTTTATGCCGATCTTCCTGAGGAACTTAGGATCGTTGCCCTTGGAGCGTTCGCAGGCCTGATTTTTTTTGTCTATGTCTTTCTCATGTACATCCTTCCCTCTGCTGCTGCTTCGATGCGTTTTGGTTTATCGTTTTTAGTGGGTGGGATTTTTGGTAACGTAGTTGATAAAATTATCTATGCCAGAACAGTTGATTTTATTCCCTTTAACTTAGGATCCTTTGAAATTGTTTTTAATCTTGCCGATGTTTTTCAATGGGTGGGATGTTTGCTTATTCTTTGGATGGTTTTTAGGAGAGATCATTTGCTTTGGTTTCCCGAAAGCTCAAGACTTAACTATTTAATCAATCCCCGCGAGCAGTTTCGAGTCGCCATTCAATTTGCACTAGTGGGGTTTTCGACCTCAACGATGCTTGGAATTTTCTCTTTTGCTTTTTTTAGAACTCTTATGTCAAATTCCCAAACTGTTCAGGAAAATGTCATGCTTTCATATTTTTTAACTTATTTTATGTTGTCGCTTCTTTTCTGTGCGATGTCTTTTTTCACGGGAATCGTCATCAGTCACCGAAGCTCCGGCCCTTTATATGCCTTTGAGCAATACTTAGATAGTTTGATGAAGGGCAGGGACCGGAAATTGGTTTTTCGCGAATCGGATAACTATAAACATTTAGAAAAAGTTGCGGATAAATTAAGAGTTCACTTCCTTCCCGGCGACGATAAATAGCTGTTGTTGCAACATGTAAGAATCTATCACTAGACAATCATTTGAGTTCTTTGGTCAAATCTTAGGATTGATCAAGGAGAGATAAATGAAATTATTGATGATTGCCGCTTCATTGTTTGCCACTCTGGCCATGGCCGGAGAAAATGACAGACTTCACACCCTGAAGAGTTTTAGCGTCACCGGAGGAAAAGCGGTTTTTGCTGATTTCTCTGAGGCGACTTACCAAATTAACTATGACCTGACTCAAAAGAAAGCGACTGTTAAGGCCGAGATCAAGCTCGACACGGCAGAAGCAGGGTTTCCTATTTTTGACTCAGTCGTTGCACCTACCTCAGTTATCTTTGATGGCGTGAGCGTTTCTGCAGTGGAAACAAAAACCCCAAATGGCGAAACAACTCTCAGATTCGTTAATAAATTGGCCCCTGCCGGATCGCATACTTTAACTGTTGAGGTGCCTCTGACTTCATTAGTTGAATTTTCTGATGCTGGTGTAAAAAGTGCCTTCTGGACTTCAGATCTTGATGAAAGAGAGTTTCTTGAGCGCTATATGCCTGCCAATTTTGAATTTGATCAAGTCAAAATGAATTTCATCGTCAAATACATTGGTGCAAAGTCTAAACATGTGATTTACACCAATGGTGTTGTGACTGAAGTCGAAGACAATACTTATAAGATTAGTTACCCGTCTTATTATACTGCTTCGAGCATTTTCTTTCACACGGTTCCTCAAGGCGCCACAACTGAGCAGCGCTTTACGCTTAAATCAATTGATGGTCGTGACATTCCAGCAGTGGTTTATTTCTCGAAAACATCTTGGACGGCATCTTTAGACCGATTAGTGACTAAGACAACCGCTGTCTTTCATGAGCTTGAAAGTGACTACGGTCCTTTTCCGCATCCTTCTATTACGGTCATGCAGGCCGGCTCTGGAGGGATGGAGTATTGTGGAGCTACTATGACTGATTTCTCAGCTTTAGGGCATGAGCTTTTTCATTCGTATTTTGCTCGCGGAGTAATGCCCGCTAACGGTAACGCTGGTTGGGTTGATGAAGCCTTGGCCTCATGGAGAGATGATGGGTATCAAACTCTTTCTACACTCTCTGGTTCAACAGGCATGTCTTCACATGACTATTATACGAGAACAACTGATACCGCTGCCTATTCATTCGGTGAGCGTTTCATGAGTTTTCTTGATGGGAAATTTCAATCGAAGGGTGGGCTTAAACCATTCATGAGATACATGGTGGATAAAAAAGTTTTCTCACCATTTTTTGTCGAAGAGTTCATCAAAGAGATGTCTAATTTTTACGGAGTTTCAGTTGAAGCGGATTTCAAGCAATATACTTTTGGCGAAGGGAATAACTATTCTTCACAGCTAAAAGCAAAATCTCTCATTCACCGCAAAATGAGTATCCAGGAAATGCAGAACTATCTTTAAGATTATTTTTCAAGATTTAATTGGTGGCGCCTGATCACGGCGCCATTTTCTTTGTGAACACACTCGCCACTTGCTCTTAGTTCGATGACAATTTTTACATTTTTTCCGGGGTCATTATTTTGAGGCTGATAGCGAGCTGCTGATGCCACCATCGCAGGTGTCGCTCCGGAACTAATGTTATATTTATTCACTAGAACATTAATGTCTTTGGTTTTAGGAATGCGTTTTTGCTCAATCGAGGAAACACTTGGGTACATGACTGAGGTTTCTTTATACGCCGCTCGACCTAAGTTACTTTCGCTATCTGGTCGGTAGTCATAGGTCGGAATATGTTGAAGACCCAAGAAGTGCCCCATTTCATGCAAAACGATTGTTCTTAAATCGTAGCCCGGGCCATCATCAACGGTATCGAAAGTAAAACCATAGGTTCCAGGCTTGTAGTTAACCAAAATGTCCGCTTCTACAATGCTCACGTACTCAGAGGCTTCGCCTACGTTGTAGCGACGTCCAAAGAGTTGAGTAATCGCCAGTGCATCTTCAGACACATCAGCGGGCCAGGTCGTGGCCTTATAGACACCCAGGATTCCATCTGTGTCATTAATGTTGTAATTGTTATTTCCTGCGCTGCCGATGGTGAAGAAGGTTTTTTGATCGGCGACTGCTGTTTTCCACGCAGCTGCCATTTCGGTCATGCTCGTGACTTCAGCTGCTGAAAAACTGGAAGAAATGTGAATTGTTTTTGGGAATGTTTTATTTCCCCAAATAAAGGGAGCTTCTTGGTTGATGGCCTTGCCACTTGATGAATTCCCAGATGTCAC
>CANFNN010000330.1 GCA_947448095.1 Bacteriovoracaceae bacterium
CCGAGGAAGGTTGATTATTTAACTTCGAGTTTAAAGATTTTGGAAGAGATAGTGACTTCTGGAAAAGCGGTTGCCTATTTACCTGAATATTTTGGGAAACAGTTGAACTTAGAGATCCTTCAAGTGGTCGGATGTCCTTATAGCTGTAATCAAAAAATAAAAATTGTGGCACGTGATCCGAAAGAGTTGAGATGGCTGGGTTGGTAGTTAGGGCATAAAAAAAGCCACCCGTGGGTAGCTTAAATATTGAATAGATACAAAATGGCGGGAGAGAGGGGACTCGAACCCCCGGCCTTCTGCGTGACAGGCAGACGTTATAACCAGCTTAACTACTCCCCCGCGGAGCAAATTGTTCATCAAATATAAAGACACTATGTGCCCTCGTCAAGTACCAAATCCCTAAAAAAGCGTCTTTTGTTGTGCAGCATTTGTGGTTCCAAGCCTCAGGTCATGTTATCATTTCGAGGCTTAAAGGAGATTCATGAGAGCTGTATTTATCACTGGTGGAACCACCGGAATTGGAATGGAATTGGCCAAGCTGTACCTTTCACGAGGGTGGAGGGTGGGTGTTTGTGGTCGCTCTCGCCAGAAGTTCGACGACAATTTCACAACTCATTTGGATCATCTGACTTTTTATGGGCTGGATGTTTCGAACCGCAAAGATCTAAAAGCAGCTATCGCTGATTTTTCTAAAAGTAGTGGCCTAGATTTATTAATCGCCAATGCAGGTATTGGGTATATCCACAAAACTAAAGTTCCAGACTTTGAGTACAGCTATAAAATGGTAGAGATCAATCTTTTTGGGGTTATGTATTCTTTTGAGGCAGCACTGGAAATCATGATCCCAAGTGGTAAAGGCCAGTTGGTCGCGATGAGTTCTATTGCTGGTTATAACGGTCTGCCTGGTGTTTCAGCTTATAGTGCCACCAAGGCTGCAGTTCAAAAATACACTGAATCTTTGCACCTGGATTTAAAGCAATTTAATATCGCTGTTACGACGATTTGCCCGGGCTTTGTGGAAACTCCGCTGACAGCTACCAATCGTCACTCTATGCCTTTTCTTGTTAAGGCTCCTAAGGCTGCAGTTTTGATTGCGAGAGCGATAGAAAAAAAGAAAATGATTTATGCATTTCCTTTTATTTTTGCCTCGATCGTCCGTTTTATCAGTATCCTCCCAAGAACTTGGTATCGATTTATTATTACAAAAAAAGCATTCAATTATAGTAAGGAGTAGGTATGAAATTTATTTTAGTGATCGCGATTTTTACTTTGAGTTTAAGCTGTGTGGCAGGCCCTGTAGCCGCTAAAAAAACACTTCCAGTTCCTAAACTGGATATCTCAAAAATTAAACTGCCTAAAGAAGAGCCTAAAAAAGAAGCTGACTGTGATAAAAAAGCAGCTAAGCCAATTGAAATCAAAGCAGAGACGATTAGTTTGACTGGGAACACAGGCTGTTCGCTGGATGAAGTGAAACCGTAGTCTTCTGTTAAAAAAAGTAGGGGAATCTTTCTGCTATCAAGTGATAGGAAAAGATTCCCATCCAAATCACGGCCAAAGTTATACTCAAACCACTAATCACCAGAAAAATATCTTCTTCCAGTAGTCCTAGGCAAATCAAAGCAATACTCAGTGCCGGCACAAAATTCGAAAAAGGAATCGGCAGCGGCAGAGATAAAAACGATGCTGAAATCACAATCGCAAGACCACAAATAAAATGGCTCGGTCGGGAATTTGTCCACGCATGATTAAAGACAGATATTTTATCCGTAAATTTCGTAAATTTTACGGCCGCTTTATAGATTTGTTCAAACCTCTCTGGTGAGATTTGTATTTCTTTCATCTTTTTAGTTAGCATCGGCTTTCTTAAAAGCATTAAACTCAGTCCCTGCATAAGCACCACGAATCCAAGAATGGTTGAAAGTCCAGGAATCGGAATGGGTTGCATGAAAGGAAGAATCGAAATTAAACAGACGACAACCAGGGCTTCGTCTTTAAGTTGGTCTACCAGTCTCTCAAGTGTGATCACCGGTTGCGAGCGAAGTTCAGATAAATGAATAATTAATTTTGAACTCATCTCTACCTATGCTTTTGAAAGGCTCATTCGATTTTGTTCAGAAATATTTTGATTAAGAGTCCAGAAATCATAGAGCCACCCAAGAGTAAAAAGGCCACCAGTACACAGCCAGATTATTCCTGAGATCCATTTACCCATATAAAAACGGTGAATACCAAAAACGCCTAAAAACACCAGTAAAAGCCAGGCAATTTCATAATTGATTGGGCCCTCTTGATATTTCAAGTCAGCTTCACGGTCCATCGAAGGGATAAGAAAAAAATCAACTAACCAGCCCACGCCTAATAAACCGAGAGTGCAAAACCACAATGTTCCAGTGATTGGTTTACCGTAATAAAATCGGTGGGCGCCAGTGAAACCAAATAACCAAATAAAATAGCCAAAGGGAATTGAGTGAGAATCTTTATTTATTCCCACGTTAACTTCAGACCATCTTTTTTAGCATAGGGAAGCTCTTTAGGAGTAAGGACTAAGCCTTTCACGTCATTAAATTGGGCCTTGGGGGCACAAGTTGTGAAGTGATTCGAATATTCTGTGTAAGCTCCATAAGGGGCCACAACTGCTCCACCTTGAGGGGCCGAAGCCGGATCTCTTTGTGTCACCGGAAGGAGGTGATAATGATTATTTTTATCAATCCACGCCAGGGTCCAGTTCGAAGCTTGGGCCTGATTTTGGTCTACATCTTTTGTCACGAGATCGATGTCAAAGCAGACTTCCTGGTTACTAAAGCGCTTGGTAGCACTGGCCTTTACGTTTCCTAAAGCCATAGAATCATAGGCGACCGGGTTCCCATCAACTGAAGCTGGGCCTCTTTGATGAGCACAACTGCTTAAAGCCACTAAACAAATAATTATCAAAAATTGGTTCATAAAATCCTCCTCGCAAGCCCATATTTAGTCTATCACGATTCAAGAGGAGGAGGAGGAGGGACACTTTTTCCACAAATTGTGACTCCTCATTTCTGGATAATTTTGGTACGGAATGACAAACAATTTGGGAGTGTTAAATGCGCAACAAG
>CANFNN010000331.1 GCA_947448095.1 Bacteriovoracaceae bacterium
AGGTGTGACGGTTCTTCTGGTTGAACAGAATGCCAAGCAGGCCTTGAAAATTTCTGATTACGCTTATGTATTAGAAAACGGAACTATCTCGCTTGAAGGCAAAGGCTCCGAATTACTTAATAACGAAGACGTGAAGAAGATTTATCTCGGTGAACATTAAGCTTATATTTCTCTCGTTATTTTCTTCACTTGCAATCGCCCAAAGCGATCCACTTTATACGTCTGTTACTTTTGAAGAGCGTATGGGTGATGTCTTTCGGGAGGAAGTCGCAAGTTCTTGGCCTCGTTGCAAAGAGCACAAAAAAGCCGAAAAAATTATCTTACATAAAAAAAATGAATTGAGAGAAATCGCTCTTTGGCGCGCCGATGGAAAATATGAAAGAGCAGGGGCCAATAATAGGCCTGCTCTTAGAGCTGAAGTCGATGCAATCTTTGCCAGATCCCAGGTGGGTGGCAATCCTTGTACTAAAGCACCTGAACAAATTGGGACTCCGAGTCCGAAACCTTTAGATGTCCCAGCGCCTTTACCAGAGGAGACGCCGGTAGAAATCGACTACTCGTACGGAACTCCTCAGTAGATTAAGCAGCTCTTGCGCTGCTCAAGCCACTCGGCCTGACCTTTTTGCATAATGGCCTGATATTCTTCTTCAGTGCCATTTTTTTCTACCCATAAGCGTAGTTCATTGGTGCCATTAACTAGGTCGACTGGAATTTGGTGATACTCGTACTCATAAGGTGGCTCTTTCCATTTAAATTCACTTCCTAGCTCGTGATACATCTCTTTAAGCAGATACTGGCACAGGCGCCAAGGCTCAAAAGTTTTACGATCTGTCACATGAATCTGGTAGCCGCCGCAAGGCTTGCCGGCATGTTTTTGGAAAGTTGGTAAAAACACCAGTGGTCTCAGGATAAAGCCTTGAAGCTTGGCCTTGAGTAAGACGGGTTTTAGTTTTTCATGAAAACCAAAAGCTTCAATTTTTGGGTGACCAATGATTTCAAGCGAGCGAGTTGTTCCTCGTCCTTCTGAAATATTAGTTCCCTCATAGAGAACTGTTCCTACAAATGTATAAGCGGCTTCAATTGTCGGAAGATTTGGAGAAGGAATAACCCACGGAAGTTTTGTATCTTCAAAACTCATCTCGCGCTTATAGCCTTTCATTTCAATAATGGTGAGTTTGCAGTCTTTGCCACCCCAGTAGCGTGCATGCATCTTAGCAACTTCACCCATAGTGAGACCATGGCGAACCGGAATCGGATGACGTCCCACAAACGAAGCATATTTCAGGTCTAAAATATTTCCTTCTAGTGTGACTGCATCAATGGGATTCGGGCGATCGAGGATCACGACTTCAATGCCTTTTTTCTGACAAGCTTCCACGAGGAGAGTCATGGTGTAGATATAAGTATAAATGCGCGTGCCTACGTCTTGCAGATCCACAAAAATATGATCCAGACCCTCAAGCATTTCATCCGTCGGGATGCGGGTCTCAGAATAAAGAGAATAAACTGGAAGTTTAAAAAAGGGGTGAGTGTAGTGAGTGGTTTCCACCATGTTGTCTTGAACATCGGTCACAAAGCCGTGCTGTGGCCCAAAAATTTTCGTGAGCTGACTACCGAAAACGCGCTTCAAAGCGAGGAGTCCGTGTTCGAGGTCCTTAGTTACTGAGGCGCTATGACAAAGGTAGCCAATGCGCCCTTTGAACTTTGCTTGCAAATCTTTTTCAGTAACAATGCGGTCAAGACCTGTGATCACGGTGCTCATGGATTCTCCTCAAAATAATGTCTTATTCTAATAAGCATTTCCTTTGGAGGCAATCAGGGAAATACGTCATTTTTTTGACCAAGATTGTTGATTGAACAACCTCTGGTGAAAATGTTAGGATTTTAGAATACACACACACAATAGGGGGCAAGGATGAAGCAGTACCAAGAACTCATGCAAAGAGTGCTGAGCGAAGGTGTGAAAAAAGAAGATCGTACCGGTACCGGTACACTGTCTGTCTTTGGCCATCAGATGCGTTTTAATCTTGAAGCAGGCTTTCCTTTGGTTACGACGAAAAAATGTCATATGAAGTCGATCGTGCACGAACTTTTGTGGTTTCTTCAGGGCGACTCCAATATTAAATACCTCAAAGAAAATGGCGTTTCGATTTGGGATAGCTGGGCGGATGAAGATGGCAACCTAGGCCCAGTATACGGGGTTCAGTGGCGCAGCTGGAAAACGCATGATGGCCGCACTATTGATCAGATCAAAAACTTGATCGACATGATCAAGAAGAATCCCGATTCTCGCCGCTTGATTGTGAGTGCCTGGAACGTTTCAGACGTCGATAAAATGGCGCTTCCCCCGTGCCACACGATGTTTCAGTTCTATGTCGCAAATAATAAACTTTCTTGTCAGCTGTATCAGCGCTCGGCCGATATTTTTCTCGGGGTGCCGTTCAATATTGCAAGCTACGCTCTTTTAACCATGATGGTGGCGCAAGTTTGTGGCCTTGGTTTGGGGGATTTTATTCACACTTCTGGTGATGCTCACCTTTATACGAATCATCTTGAGCAGACTCATGAGCAGCTCAAGCGCACTCCGTATGCCCTACCACAAATGAAAATCAATCCGAACGTTAAAGATATTTTCGGGTTTAAGTTTGAAGATTTTGAGCTTGTGAACTATCAGGCGCATCCTCACATTAAAGCACCAGTGGCGGTTTAATATGAGAATATCATTCATCGTTGCCAAGAGTGAAAACAACGTAATTGGCAGAGACAATGATCTGCCATGGCATTTAAAAGATGATCTTCAAAATTTCAAAAAAGTGACTATGGGTCACCACATTTTGATGGGAAGAAAAACTTTTGAATCTATTGGTAAGGCCCTGCCGGGCAGAATGAGTTTAGTTATCTCGAATGAGCCACACGCGAATTCTGAAAATATTTTATGGTTCAATTCCATCTTTCGGGCCATCAAGCAGGCCGAAAGAAATGGGGAGACCGAACTCTTCATCATTGGTGGGGAGAAAATTTTCAGGTCTTCTTTGTCATTGATCGACCGCATTTATCTCACTGAAGTTCACGCCGTGGTTG
>CANFNN010000332.1 GCA_947448095.1 Bacteriovoracaceae bacterium
AGCTGTTTTTGATATCGGGGAAAATAAATGGGATGCGATCATTTCCATTTTCGCTCATCTTCCCCCGGATTTAAGAAAGCGTGTTCACGCTGGAGTCGAAAAAGGATTAAAAGCCGATGGGATATTTCTCTTGGAAGCTTATCGGCCACAGCAAATTACTTTTGGCACAGGTGGACCAGCGAGTGTTGATATGATGATGAGTCAACAGACTTTAAGCCAAGAATTACCTCACTTAAAATGCGAATTGATCATGGAAATTGAAAGAGAGATTCATGAAGGAAATTATCATAACGGAAGAAGTGCGGTGGTTCAGTTTATGGGCCGCAAATGAAAAAGTGGGCCACGAAAAGCAATCTTTTGACACTGCTTCTACTGGCCTTGGTCGTTTACCTTCAAGGCCCAATTTTTCTGAAGAACTTGGGTTTTGAAGGAACAACACTTCCCTCTAAACAATACAAAATTCTTTCTCATCCTGAGACTCTCGGCAAGGTGGAGTTTCCCCCTAAGCAGTCAAGAGCGGTCACTATTTTCTGGGCCTCATGGTGTGGCCCTTGTAAAATTGAAATGCAACGATTGAAATCATCCGTGGAAAATAAAAAGATTTCTCCTGATTTAATCTTCGCTATTAATCCGTTTGAGACTCACTCCGAGGTCATCAGCTACCTTAGAGAAAACAGTTTTCCTTTTCAATTTATCGAGGCTCCGGACATAAGCGAAAAGCTCAATATCACCTCCACTCCTACCACCATGTTTTTGAATCAAGGCGAGATAACCTCACTGAGTTCTGGTCTGAGTTTCATAGGCATCTGGAAAGCTGAATATTTCCTCTAGGGACAATCCCTAATATCAGGAAGTTACGCTGACTAAAAATGCCTCACTCTTAGGTGTGAAATGCCGATAAGAGAGATATGGAATTTAAGGACAAATTCTCATTTCTCGTTCTCTTATTTTCACTCATTTCTTGTGTGCCAAGTGCTGTCACCAATACTTCAAAAACTCCTCCCACTGAAACATCTGATGGAACTCATGAAGATCCACTTGCAAGCTATGCTTGGCATTTAAATAATACTGCTCAAAGTACCTTTTCTAGTTCTGCTGGAACGAGTGGCCAGGACATGAGTATCTCCGCTGTTCACGACTTAGATATTAAAGGCGTCGGAGTTAAAATTGCTGTCTCTGATACGGGTGTGGAAGTGAGTCATCTGGATTTAATCGTGAACCAGCTGACAAGTCTTCACCGTGATTACTCATCGAGCGATTCTTCTTTATGGTCGGGCGGAAATCCCTACCCCATTGAACATGAGGCGCACGGAACGGCGGTGACTGGACTCTTGGCAGCTGAAGGATGGAATGGCGTAGGCTCAAGAGGAGTGGCCCCATCAGCTCAGTACGGGGCTTTTTTATTCATTGGGGGATTTCATTTGAGTGATGGATCCTACGAAGCAAAACTTCTTGATCAGATGACCGGCAGCTTTGATATTTTTAATTACTCCTATGGCTACTTAGGCTGTGACTTTTATCCGGCCTCAAATTCGGTACTTGATAGCTATAAAGATGGTGTGACAACTCTCAGAAACGGTAAAGGCGCCATCTACGTAAAGGCAGCGGGAAATGATTTCATTGGAAACAATAGTGATTGTGATGCCTCGGCTACTGATTCTTATTTAGGAAATACCAATACCGATGAAGAACAGAATACACCTTATGTAATTTTAACCGCCGCGGTTAATGCCAAAGGAAAAATTTCCTCTTACTCTACTCCCGGCAGCGGACTGTGGGTGTCTTCACTAGGAGGAGAATTCGGTACCGATTCTCCGGCGATGCTCTCAACTGATATCACAACTTGCTCCCTTGGTATGTCGAGCAGCAAGAGTTCGGTGGCCGGCTTCAATAAAGGAAGTAGTGCCCTTAATTCCTTTTGTAATTACACCAGTATTATGAACGGCACCTCTTCGGCTACACCTGTTTTGTCGGGAGTCATTGCCTTAATGCTTGATGCAAATTCAAATCTCTCATGGAGAGATGTAAAACACATTCTCGCCATGACGGCCGATAAAATAAATTACTCAACCGCGGCTATTTCTCATCCCGGAGGTTCAAGCTGGGGCCTAAGTGGTCATGTCTATGATTCTCTATACGTGAGAAATTCGGCGGGAATTGATTTTTCTAATACCTATGGCTTTGGTCGCGCCAATGCTTTGCAGGCGGTTCAGATGGCGCAAACCTATATCTCTTCACTTGGAGTGTATCAAGAATCTCCCGAAACCCCCTCGGCAACTCTCAATCTTGCTATTCCCGATCATTCAAGCACTGGGGTTACAGATCAGATAAATGTAACCCAGTCTTATACAATTGAATCCGTTCAAATCAAAATATCGACTGATCATTCTCATGTGGGAGACCTTGGCATTGAGCTGACTTCGCCCTCTGGAACCACTAGTAAACTGCTCTTGATTAACAGTAACATCCAACATGCTGGACTGAGCGACTACACTCTCTTGAGTAATGCTTTTTATGGGGAAAACTCGGCCGGACACTGGACCATTAAAGTGATTGATGGCGCTACAACGGATACTGGGAATTTCACTTCTTGGAAAATTAAAGTAAACGGACATTGATATGAAAAAAATAATCGTCGTCAGCTTTGTTGTTATCTTTTTTTGTGCAGGCTATTTTTGGTCATCACAAAAAAAACACATCCATCAAAGCCCGTCTTCAGTAGGAGTTAAAACTTATTCCCCTCATGACTTGAAAAGTTTAAATGCGACCAGAGAACCCGCGCAAGACGTATCTGCCACAGAACCAATAGTTAAAACACTCACTCAGCATAAGCAAAAAAGAAAGGCTTGGAACGAGGATGAAAGATCTGATATCAAGCTGCCTGGAGGACTAAGTCTCGCGAAAAATGTGTTTGCGATTCCGATAGAAGATTTCTCGCCCTCGATGGGTGAAAAAATTTCTGTCAATCCTTTAATGATTTTTTTTCGAACCGCTACCAGACCACTTGGCGTCGCCAACGTGGCGATGGATAAGCTTAATCATAAATTCTATATTGTAAATTCAGTC
>CANFNN010000333.1 GCA_947448095.1 Bacteriovoracaceae bacterium
CTGTATAGAGATTTGAGTAATCATCTTCTATGTGCTTCCATTCTAGTATTCCAGTAAAACCCATTTGCATTAATTCTTTTTGATCACAGACGAGAATCTAATTAATTATTTTATATTTTGTAATGCCTGTTTTAAATTGTTTCAATTCGCTTTCTGCAAGTTCTGTCTCAAGCTGAGGATATTGTTTTAATTTTTTATCCGTTGAAGAAATCACTAAAGTCGGAAGCTCGTACTGACCAGACAACCACTCATTCTCAGACTTCTTATAAACTAATACTTTATTTTTACTAATGATAAGAATCCGCAAAAGATGCAGTTCATGCTCCTGACTGACTTTTTTGCCTGCAGTCTTTTCAAGCGGAAAGCTCAGCTGCTTTTTGGTTTTAAAAGCATGGCAATCCGTCTTCAAAGGACAAAGCTCACAGCTGGCTTTTCTCGCCTGACAAAAAGTTCTGCCCAGATCCATCAAAGCTTCATTCAGAGCTCTGTAAGAAAGATTAAATCCAGAAAAGATTTCATCTGCTTCAAATAGCTCGAGAATTTTTTTCTGAAGCTTCGGCCCTTTTTCAAACTCTAGTCCATAGAGGCGCGCAATCACGCGCTCGAGGTTTGCATCAACCGCCAGGCCTCGTGCATCTTTTCCGATTGCAATCAACGCATGCGAGGTATAGGGCCCAATGCCGGGAATCTTTTGAAGCTCCAGTGCAGTGGAAGGAAATTTTCCTTTGTATTCACTCACGAGGTGCTCAGATATTTTTTTCAAATTCCTGGCGCGCCGGTAGTATCCTAAGCCTTTCCAGGCCACGATCACTTCTTCTTCACTGGCCGAGGCTAGGCTCTGTAAATCAGGAAAGCGTTGCAAGAATTTTTCAAAATGATTTTTGACCGTACCTACGGTGGTTTGCTGGAGCATGATTTCTGAAACAAGTGTTCCATACAGCGTGCGCTTCTTTCTCCAAGGAAGATCCGTAAAATCTTTTTCTGACCATTGAATAAGTTTATGCAGACTCATGAAGGGATTCTAGCGACAACTACGGGCCAAGTCATCAACCATATCCAGAAGCTCAGCGGCTACGATGGGATCTTTATCTCCCCGAAACTTGCCGTGCTTACTCTCAATATAGTCGGCAAAATCTTTATGAAACTCATAGATATCTGTAATGATCACGAGTTTTTTTGCATCCGAGCGCTCAATCCAGTCAATCATGCGTTTAGAATCATTGAGGCCTTGATTCGTACAAACAGCATCCATCGATCCGGCCTGTTTGATGGAGGTATCAAACATCATGACATTCATTTTTTGATTAAAAGGACAACTTGCATCAAGGCGCTTGAGCATGCTTTTTCGAAAACATCCTCCCTCTTTATCGGAAAAATCCATCTCTCGCATGGAGGAGCTGGTATCAATCCACAGATCGAGCTTGAAGTTAGTCTTAGCAGTGGCTTCTTTTTTAGCTTTGCCGCAAAATACATCAAAATAATTTTTGGGATCACAACTAATAAGGTCGCGGTCAACAGTTCCTGCCTGAGGTATCTCAGGGGTCTTCTCATTAATGGCCTTAGAGGTATCGACTTCTGCTCCTGAATCGTCTTTTTTGTATAATCCGTACTGAGGATCAAAACAAAAGTCTCCCATTTCCTGACACTGTAGTTCTGCTGTTAGTGAGCGAAGGACGTAGGGCCTTTCATTGATCATACGCTGGACTTCAGCTTGTTTATGGGCCGAAATAAACCACACCTCTATATTAAGAGGTACGGCGAGTGCGCTTTGAATAAACATCAAAAGAAAAATAAGCTTGATCATTAAAACTCAACGTTCCTTTGGCGGAAGTAGCGAAAAATCGCATCTCCCAAATCCACTACTAAGTCTCGGTCATTACCATCAAGATTCAAAAAGTCGTTCAAGTAAGCTCTATGTCTGGGAGAAAGTGTTTCAAGCTTCTCCCTGATGGTAATGTCTGTTTTCGTTGCGGCAGCGGGATTTTCCCCGAACGGCATCTGATGCCTTTTACCACCCACGTTGATAGTGGCCGTCGTTTTCGTTTTCGATTCGGCCTGGGCGCGAGGAGCTTCATCACTCAATCCTGCACTTGCCTTCTGATCGGCGGATTTCTGTTCTTTATAAAATTGAACTAAGCGCTTAAAGGTCTCAGTCGAATCTTCTTCCACTCCATCAATAATTTCATGCAGAGGAATATTCAGCGTTGCAATTATATTCGCGACAAGTTGCTCATCGACGGAGCTAGTTTTCAAATTGAGAAAACGACTCATGGTCGAAATCCCTACGTTCATCATTTCAGAAAGATCTTTTTGCGTGAGCCCACCCCGTAATTGCATATATTTACGCACAACTGCGAGAAAGTTTTCTAAAAAGTCTGAATTGAAATGAATCATACATACCCCTTTGATATCCTTATCGGTTTGCAAATTAATTCCTTGATGCAATTTTATCTCTTGACGCAAACTGTCAAATACCGTATTATTGCAGTCAGGAAACGATACAGGTCGGAGGGGACCATGATCACACAAACACTTGAAATGATTCAGGAAGAACCCAGCGCAAGCTACCAGATGATTAAGGATGAACACTTAGCTTTGCTCGTCATTACCTCTCAAACCCTTGCAGGCTCCAGCATCCAACTGAGCACCTACCAGCAAGTGGTTTTCTCTGACTGCGTTTTCTATGCCGTTGAATTCCAAGGTGTTACCTTTGAAAACTGTGTTTTTGAAAATTGCAACTTCGAATTTTCACACATTCGGGGATGCAAATTCAAGAATTGCAATTTCAACAATTGCACTTGGAAAGCCACTTCAACAATAAATACTATTTATGAGAACTGTGATCTTGATTCCAACCTCTCCCAATTGACTGAGGTCAACGGTAACAAGATGACGTTCACGTTTGAAATACAACTTCCTATTGCATGTTAAAAGGCGGGTGATATGAACTTAGGATTTTATGGTCTAACACTTATGATAAACATCTTCGGCCTGGCGGTCCTAATCAAAGCTTATGGGATTTAGCCAAGTTAGATGAGTTCTACCCAAAAAGCCTCTTAC
>CANFNN010000334.1 GCA_947448095.1 Bacteriovoracaceae bacterium
TATCTTCAGCTAGTTCTTTCTTAGTATTAGGAGTTTTAATCTTAAACGTATTCGGCGGCGGGGATTTCGTTTCGGCAAAAGAAAAAGAGGGCTTAAAAACACTCATGGCCACAAGGGCCATGAGTATAACTGTAAATTTTTTGTTACTCATGAACCTTAGATTAGTTCAGAGTAGTTGAATTTTCCATAGAAGAATTCAAATTTGTAGCGATGAAAGGCATAGCAGCTTCAGTAGTAGCTGGAACTTCGAAAGTAAGGTTTAATTTGCTTTCAAGAGCTTGGATGTAACCAGTAAGAGTTCCTTCTTCAGAACGTACAACACGTTTAAGAAGTTCAACGTTACCTGGCTTAAGTGACTTTCTCTCTTGATCAAACAAAAGCTGAATTTGAGTCATATAAGTGATGTCGTTTTTAGACTTATTATCGATAACTTGGATTTCGTGACCTTCACGAATAATCTGAGCGATCTCTTCAAGAGTTACGTAGCAGCTTTGGAAAGTGTCGTAAAGCTTGCGATTCTGGTAACGCTTGATGATACGTACGTCTTTCATGTTATTCCCCTATTTGTGGTTTATACCCTTTTAAATCATTTTAAAGGTATATTAGTTACTTGTTTTAAATGACCAGTTGGCCTCAGGCACAAAGAACTTTTGTTTTTGCGCGCTGGCGACACAACGTCGATTCGGGGTGGTTTTACTAAGCACCATCAAACAAGTCAACTCGTTCAGTCAAAAATAATTCATAAGGAAAATAATTCTACCTTAAGAGGGTAATTTTTTCCCTTTCTCCTTGCGGCAACGAAAGTAATTACAGTGCCTTAAAGCCTTTTTCTGTAGTTGATGAATAATTGCGTCAAATGACCAAATGTCTAAAAAACCAGCGCCACATGCCGAAAAGTCCTGAAAGAGGTCAATTGATTGGCCCCTACCCAGAGACAGGATGCCTATGAGTGCGCTTAATCTTCTTTCCCTCGTATTCCTACAAATTTTCGTTAGCTGCTCTTTGATTCCATCGCGAACGGCCTCACACTCGGAATTGAGCCCGGAGCAAATGGAAAAGCATAATCAAGAGGCACTGGTCATCGCCTCACATCGATTAGAGCAGATGGTTTCAGATGCAAAAAATAATCCGCATTCAATTAATTATCTCTCGGGAGATCTTTTCTTGAAGGCAAATATGTCATTACTCGAGGGAGATTATGCTACAGCCTCTGTGCTTTTTAAGTACGTGGCTGACCTGGCCCCTGATGATGGATTTGTTCAAAAAAAATATGCCATCAGTCTCATCCGAATTGGAAACCTTGAAGAATCTCAACTAGTTCTTGAAAAGCTATACCAATCAGAAAAAGAAGAGAAAGTAGGAATGATTCTGGCCGGCGTCTACACAGGGCTGGATAAAGAAGATAAAGCCAAATCACTTTACAAAAAACTTTTGGCGAGCAACCCACAAAACGAAGATGCCTGTATCTTTTTAGGCAAAGCCTCTGCTGTAGGCAAGGACATGACCAAAGCTTTTCAACAACTGAACCAGTGCGCCAAGAATAATCCCAAGAGCGGAATTTACGACTATTACATGGGTAAGATGAGTATCGATCAAAGTAAAATTGATCAGGCCGTAACCCATTTCAAGAGGTCTCATCAAAAGCAACCGGATCTTACTCAGTCGGTGGCTGCTCTAGGTTTTATCTACGAAGATCATGAACAATTTGATGCTGCTATCACTCTCTATGAGAAACATTTGAGTCTCAATCCTTCGGATGCTCCGATTTTAACTAGAATGGTTCAAGTGCTATTTGCGAAAGAAAAGTATGAGGAAGTGATTCCTTATGCTGAAAAGCTTAGCGATTTAGAGCCAGAGAATCTTAATTTAAAAGTAAAATTAGGTGTTCTCTACACTGATGCGAAGAAATTTCCTGAAGCGATTTCTGTTTTTAAAGATTTGCTTGTCGCCGCTCCGCAATCTGACAAGATCCTTTATTATTTAGGGGCCATTCATCAAGAGATGAAAGAGTTTCAGGAATCGATAGAATATTTTAACCAGATCCCTTCGAGTAGTGGGCTTTATACAGACAGCTCTGTCCAAATGGCGAATATGCTTTCTTCTCTGGCCCAAACAGAATTTTATTCAAATGAAGGCGATAAGTTTCAGAAGCAATTTTTCACACTCGTTAATAAAAAGATTGAAGAGCATGAAGATTTGAAAGTCGAATTTAGTGTACTCAAGTCAGGGTTTTACGAGGGGACTGGCCAGTATAAACAAGCGATGGAAACAATGGTCGTGGTTCAAAACGAAAAAACTTTCTCAACTCAACATAAATACTATCTGGCAAATCTGTTTCAAAAAGAAAACAAATTTGAAGAATCCACGAACTTAATCTTAGGCATAATAGAAAAAGAGCCTAAAAATGCTCATGCTTGGAACTTCTTGGGTTACTCAATGTTAGTACAGGGAAATGAAATGGAGCGAGCGTTTGAATATATTCAAACTGCTCTCAAAATTAGCCCTAATGATGGATACATCAGAGACTCTTTGGGTTGGTATTATTATAAGAAGGGCGATGTCAAAAAAGCCAAAGCCGAGTTAGATTTTGCAATCGCTAAAGTTCCGGATGATATCGAGATCTTAAAGCATCTTGCAATTGTTCATACTGAACTTAAAGAATACAAAAAAGCCAAAAACTATCTCGAAGCAGCCTTGAAACATGTGAGATTCACAGGTGATAGGCAGGAGATAATGGCATCTCTTGAAAAGCTTGAAACAGATCGTATTCCTGCTTCTGGAAAAGTGGATTAAAACTAATTTATTCTTGCGTTTCAAATCAAATCGACTCAATATGAGGACATGTTGAGTCGATTATATATTCTATGTTTAATGTTCGCACTTACTGGGTGTTCATTAATTCAAAACCAAAATATTCAAGATAAAAAAATCGAAGATCTGATTTCGTTCCTTCAAGGAACGGGTGAGGGCAAAGGTCGCCTTGGTATCAATCGCCAACAATATCTTTTTAGTTTTGA
>CANFNN010000335.1 GCA_947448095.1 Bacteriovoracaceae bacterium
CGCCTAAGTACTTCGCTCGATCCACAAAGGCCCTTTGCATACTATTAGCAGTCAAGTGAACTGCATCTGTTGATTGGGCGCCCATACCATTTAAGTTATAAGGCTCAAGCATCTTGAGAATTTGGATCACATGAATCCCACCAGAACTGGGAGGTGGCATAGAAAAAACTTTTAATTCATTATAGGCAGCCGACACAGGAGTTCGCTCTTTCATTTGATAATCACGAAGATCCTTAAGCGAAAGAATTCCTCGTTTTTTTCTCACCGTATTCACTATGGAAGCTGCAACTGCTCCCTTATAGAATGCGTCACGACCTTTCTCGGAAATTAACTCTAGGGTCTTAGCAAGATTTTTCTGCACAACAAGTGTGCCAAGCTTAGGAACAGAGCCATCAGGCAATAAAAATGTTTTTTTAGCTTCTGGATCCGACCCCAAAAGAAATTTTCTATCTTCGAGAGCGACATGAAGGTGGTCATATAGAGGAAAGCCATTTCTGGCCAAATCAATAGCGGGTTGAATAATTTCTTTCCAAGGAAGCTTACCAAATCGCTTATGAATTTCGAAAAGACCTGCCACTAATCCAGGTGTGGCCACCGCGAGCACTCCTTCTTGTGACAAAAGAGGCTGAACGTCACCGGACTTATTTAAGAACATGCCAGACTTTGATAAAACGGGGGCAGTTTCACGAAAGTCAAAAGCATAGACTTTGTTTTCTTTTTGAATATAAAGAAGAAGAAAACCACCTCCACCAATGCCCGTAGACTGAGGTCGCTCAACTGAGATCATGAAAGAAGCAGTGACAAAAGCATCAATGATATTGCCACCTTTAGCAAAAATGGCAAGCGAAGCGCGAGAGGTCGCTTCCCCTTGCGAGGTTACCATGGCATTTTTACCAAAAGCTTCATATTGAGTACGGGAAAGATTTCCGGCCGGTGCCACGATATTAATCCGAGACGAACAGCCGACCAAAAGCATCAAGATAAGAAAAGCTCGCATTTACGACTCCCGAGAATTAAAGGATACTTTTTCGAGTCTAGGAGAAAACAGATGGATCTAAAAGATAAAAAATGCGTTCCTTGTGCCTCATACACTCCTCCATTGCCGATTGAGGAGAAAAAGAGACTTCTGAGTCAGCTGGGAGCTGAATGGGAACTCACTCATGAGGACAGTAGACTGCGCCGAAACTTCAAATTTAAAAATTTCAAGCGTGCCCTAGAATTTGCCAACGAGGTTGGAAGGCTGGCAGAAGAAGAAAAACACCACCCAGAAATTTTTCTAGGTTGGGGCCACTGTGATATCGAAATCTGGACCCATACTAATAATAATTTAGTTGAAAATGATTTTATACTGGCCGCTAGAATCAACGAGGGGTTTAAACTTCTTTTTCCTTCCTAACATCTCGGCCGAGCTTGATATCTTTTAGATAATTTCGCTGTTTCACGTTCTTTTTTAACAAATAGGACTGAGAAGGATCAATGTAGAACTGCTTAAGAGCTTCTCTGCCAATAAGCATTCGGTACTTCATTGTTTCTCTATTCGTGAGTGTCAATTCAATGGTTTTTTTAAGACCACCAATGTGCAAAATCGTGTGAATGACGTAACGTAATTCTTTATGCCCACCCGAATCTGTCACCAATCTTCGATCAATTAACGGTGCTGCACAAGTGACTACTAGATCCTGATTATGTTGAATGGGATGAACTTTGAATTTAACAAAAGTTTTGCCCGCCCGCTTAACTAGCTTGATCTCAAAAGCATGTAAACTTGAAGTTTTTGCTCCGGTATCAATTTTTGCTTTTAGAGCAACGAGCTGAAGGCCAGGAAGAGAAATCCATTCTCGAAAACCAATGATAGTAGGATTTTTTTGTAAGGTGTCTGTCATAGACTCATTATAAAAAGAATTTGAAAAAAGACGAAATGGATGAATTTTCCTCTACAGTTTTGTTGCAATGAAGACGTAGAGTGTTAGAATAAAAATAGTCTGACATGATGTCATAGCGCGTGAGGTCCATTTCATGAAGAATTTTTCTTTGTACTCTACCATTTCTCTATCTGCCGTTCTTCTTTTGGGTTGTTCTCAAATGAAGAGACAAATGAAGAAAGATCCTTCTCGTGAGATGAGCTCACTGATGGAAACAGTGGATATCAATCGCGATGATGTACTGGCCAAGAAACCAAAATCTGGCGAATATACCCACGAAATGGCCGAGGCCAATGCAGATGATGGGGAAATTACAAAAAAAATAGGAAGTTCTCACATTGACGATGAGCTACCTGGCTCAGACTCAGACGCAATTCCCTATTCACGTGATTTTTTAATGAACAAAAAAACCAAAAGAATGGAATTTTGGGTCGATTATTTTACTAATAAAAACCGTGAACGATTTCAACGCTTTCTCAATAATGGCGAAGAATACCGCCACCATATTGAACAGGTTTTTCAACAATATGGTCTCCCAAAAGAACTTTACTTTGTTGGCCTAATTGAGTCAGGTTATTATCTTGGGGCAAAATCACACGCCTCTGCAGTTGGACCATGGCAATTCATTCGTGCGACTGGCAGAAGATACGGAATGAAGGTGACTAACGAGTTGGATGAGCGCCAGGATCTTTTTAAAGCGACTCATGCTGCCGCAAGATACTTTAAGGATCTTCATAAAATATTTGCCAGCTGGGAGTTGGCACTCGCGGCCTATAATGCCGGAGAAAATGGGATGATCAGAAGAATCATCAAACACAGAACAAATGATTTCTATCAACTCTCACATAATAAACAAATACCTTCAGAGACTATCAACTACGTTCCTAAAGTTTTAGCTGCCATGCATATCGTTAAGAATGCAAAATATTATGGCTTTGAATTACCAAAGAAGAAATTTCGTCTCTTTGATTTAACTGAACTCACACCAACTAAAAAGAATATCTCACTCCACACCGTGGCCGAAAAATTGGGTGTAGAATTTAAACTTTTGAAAAAACTCAATCCAGAACTAAGAAGAAACAGCAC